>DASUXS010000358.1:0-7961 GCA_036377855.1 Moraxellaceae bacterium | reverse complement strand
ATTGTTTGAGGAGTTAGGCCTCAACAAGCGTGAAGCTAAAGAAATGGTGGAAATGTTTTTCGAGGAGATACGTTATGCCCTCGAACACAATGAATCCGTGAAGCTTTCCGGCTTTGGCAATTTTGATTTGCGCGACAAACGTCAACGTCCCGGCCGTAATCCCAAGACTGGTGAAGAGATTCCTATTACTGCCCGGCGTGTGGTCACCTTTCGTCCCGGTCAGAAACTGAAAGCAAGAGTAGAGGCGTATGCTCGAACCCAGCAATAACGCGCAGCTTCCGGAAATCCCCAGCAAGCGCTACTTCACCATTGGTGAGGTCAGTGAACTTTGCGATGTGAAGCCGCATGTGCTGCGTTATTGGGAACAGGAATTCCCGCAACTGAAGCCGGTCAAGCGTCGCGGTAACCGCCGCTATTACCAGCGTCAGGATGTGATGATCATCCGCACCATTCGCAGCCTGCTGTACGAACAGGGCTACACCATCGGTGGCGCCCGCCTGCAGCTCACGGAAACGCGTCAGGCTGAACGCGAGGAAGCTCCTGTGCAGGCCGCCATGTCCCTGTCGCTGGCAGAGCCGGGCGAAGGCATCTTCCATGTGGTGCTGCAGGACATGATCCGCGAGCTGGAGCAGGTGGCAACACTGCTGCGTCGCTGAGACAGAAAGAGAGCAATAAAAAAGCCGGCGCAAGCCGGCTTTTTTATTGGGCATATTGCCCTGAAGAATCTGGTCGGGACGGCAGGATTTGAACCTGCGACCCCTTGCACCCCATGCAAGTGCGCTACCAAGCTGCGCTACGCCCCGACGACCACCTTTCGGTGAGGCGGCAATCATACCCAAAACCATTGCGCTGTCCAGCGCAAACACCGGAAAAATCAGGCGATTCTCAGGGATTGGATGATTTTTGGGCGGTCGGCGCGCAGGCCTGCCGCAGGATGAGGTAGCCCACCACCGCCGAGAGCAGCGAACCCATCAGGATGCCCAGGCGGTCGGTGAGGGCGACGCTGGCGCCGGAGTGGGCGAAGGCCAGCGAACTGATGAAAAGACTCATGGTGAAGCCTATGCCGCAGAGCACGGCGGCGCCGTAGAGCTGCAGCCAGCTGGTGTTTTCCGGCAGCCGCGCCAGGCGGGTTTTCACCAGCAGCCAGGCGACGGCAAAGATGCCCACCTGCTTGCCCAGGAACAGCCCCAGGCCTATGCCCAGTGGAATGGGGCCGAAGATGTCCTTGAGGGCGAGGCCGCTCAGCGACACCCCGGCATTGGCAAAGGCGAAGGCCGGCAGGATGAGCAGCACGATCCAGGGATGCAGGTGGTGCAGCACCATGTCGGCGGGCGACTCCTGCTCACCTTCGCGTTTGTCCGTGGGCAGGGCGAAGGCGATGACGATGCCGGCCAGCGTGGCATGCACGCCGGACTTGAGCACGCTGACCCAGAGCAGCAGGCCGACGATGAGGTAAAGGCCCAGGCGGCGGTAGCCGAAACGGTTCAGCGCGAACAGCAGGCCGGTGAACAGGGTGGCGAGATACAGCGAGCGCAGCGACAGCTCCGAGGTATAGAACAGCGCGATGATGACCACGGCGCCAAGGTCGTCGAGCACGGCCAGCGTCATCACGAAAATCTTGAGGGCCGGTGGCACGCGGTCGCCGAGCAGGGCCAGTACCCCCAGGGCGAAGGCGATGTCGGTGGCGGAGGGTATGGCCCAGCCGTGGCGGGCCACGGGATCGGTGTAATTTAAGAAGAGATAGACCAGGGCAGGGATGGCGATGCCACCGATGGCGGCCGCCGCCGGCAGCACCACCTGCGAACGTTCGCGCAGATGGCCGAAGAGGAATTCCTTTTTGATTTCCAGTCCCACGGACAGGAAGAAGAGGGCCATCAGGCCGTCATTGATCCACAGCAGCAGCGGTTTGTGCACGTCTATGGTGTCGACACGCACCTGCACGGGAATCGACAGCAGCCAGCGATAGATGTCCACCAGTGGCGTGTTGGCGAAAATGATGGCCAGCACGGCCGCCGCGATCAGCAGCAGGCCGCCGCCAAGTTCGCTCAGCAGGAATCGGGTCAGTCTGTCCTGGGCCATTCAGCATTTTCCTGTGTAAGCCATTGCCGGTCGCGGCGCTGAGAGATTCCGGAAAGATGGGGTTTTACGTGATTCCCGGGGGTTTACGGACGATATCCGGCCGTTAGCCTAACCGAACCACCGAGGTGGTGGTACATGGATGTGTACACGATCAAGGAGATCATCATGCGTTTAAGCCATCTGCTTTTCCCGCTGCTGCTGGCTGTTGCCAGTCCCGCCCTGCATGCGGAGGCCGCTCCCGCCGGCGCGCCGCCCGCCAGCACCAGTGCCGCGGCGACACGGGTCAATGTGAATGCCGCCGATGTTCCCACGCTCATGACCCTGAAGGGCGTGGGCGAGAAAAAGGCGCAGGCCATCATTGCCTATCGCAAGTCGCACGGCGCCTTCAATTCCCTGGAACAGTTCGAGGCGGTGCCGGGCATAGGCCCCTCCATCGTTGCCAAGAATCGCGCCGCCATTGTCTTCCGCTGATTCCTATCCCTGTTTCATTCACCAACCGGAGAGGGCCGTCGCAAGACGGCCTTTTTTGTCCAGTCCTGCCAGCTCCGCCCCTTGCTACATTTTCCAGTTGCAGCCTGCCTGCCGGCTTGTGCGACTATCCTTTTTCCACAGGAGCCCGCCATGTCGTTTACCCCCGTCCGTACTTCCCTAGGCCTGATTGCCGGCATCCAGCGTGATGGCGTGGAGATATTCCGCGGCATTCCCTATGCGCAGCCGCTGCAGGGCCTGGGCCGTATACGCGCCGCACAGCCGGTGCAGCCCTGGGACGGGATATTCGAGGCCACGCGCTGGGCGCCGGCGGCCGTACAGGAAGAAATTCCGCTGATGGGTGTGGGGGCGTCGGGCGATGATTGCCTGGCCCTGAATATCTGGCGCCCTGCGCAACGGAAACAGCCCTTGCCGGTGATGGTATGGATACATGGCGGCGGATTTGCCACCGGTGCCAGTCACCAGGCGCTTTATGAGGCTACGGCGCTGGCCCGGGACAACGGCGTCATCGTGGTGAGCTGCAATTACCGCCTGGGCATACTGGGCTTTGGCCACTGGGCCGACTGGCCTGAGTTGCAGGGCGTCAGCAATGCCGGCCTGCGTGACCAGATCCTTGCCCTGCAATGGGTGCAAACGCATATCGCGGACTTCGGGGGCGACCCCGGCAATGTCACCGTCTTCGGCGAGTCCGCCGGTGGCATGAGCATAGCCTGCCTGCTGGCCAGTCCGCCGGCGAAGGGGCTTTTCCACCGCGCCATCATCCAGAGCGGCAGCCCGGACCATGTCGTGGTCGAGGAAGAGGCCCGCCGCATCACCCGGCGTTTTGCCGATGCCGCCGGCGACGTGGCGGCCTGCCTGCAGGGTCCGCTGGGCGGCATCATCACGGCGCAACGTCCCTGTTTCGCCACCACAGTCAACCGCGGCCTGCACCAGCCGCCAGTGCCGCAGTTCGGCATGACCCTGTTGCCGGTGATTGGCGACGACGTCCTGCCCCAGCATCCGCTGCAGGCCATGGCCGACGGGGCAGGGGCGGACATTCCCGTGCTGCTGGGCACCACCGTGGACGAGTGGCGCCTCTTTTACCTGGCGCCCCAGGCCATGGGACGCGGCCAGGCCCGGCCCGAGCCGGATGCCGAGCGCCTCCTGCACGAATTCGAACGCACCCTGCCCGGGCGCGCACAGCAGATGCTGGACCGCTACCGGGCCCTGTTGCCGGAGCTGCCGGGCAGCGAACTCTTCTGCGCCTACGAAACCGACCGTATGTTCCGTGTGCCCAGCTACCGCTTGGCCGAGGCCCGCGCCTGCGCGAGCACGCCGACCTGGCATTACCTCTTCGAGTGGCCCTGTGCCTGGGATCGCCGCCTGGGCAGCTGCCATGTCATGGAAGTGCCCTTTGTCTTCGGCATCATCGACCGGCCTACCGGCCAGTTCTTTACGGGCGGGGGCGCCGAGGCCGAGCGGCTGTCGGCCGAGGTGAGGGCGGCCTGGACCGCCTTTGCCCGGGACGGCGTGCCGGTGGCGCCAGGCTGGCCGGAATGGCCGCCTTATACGGAGGCGGGGCGGGCCAGCCTGCGCATTGCCGCCCAGACCCGCCGCGAGGATGATCCGGAACCCGGGCGGCGCCTGGCCTGGCAGGGTATTCTCTAGGCCGGGCGCGGACTTGCAGCAGCATCCTGCCAACGATCATCAGACTGTTGGGTTTTTCCCCTTCATTGGATAGACTCACGGGCTGATTTGGCGTCGTTTGCCGCCCCTAATAATTACAAAGTTGCCCCGGACGGTGTCCGCCGAGGAGCAAGATGAACAACAACGAATCACTTCCTCCCGGCTTCCTGGCCGGACTCGAGCCCCTTTCCCGCCGTGGCTTCCTGACCACAGGCGTGCGCCTGGCCGCTGGTGCCGGTGCCATCCTGGCCTTGCCGGGCCAGGTGCTGGCTGCCGACAAGGTCGACGGCGTGCCCACCAGCATCAAGAACCTGTCCGAACTCGAATACCGCGTCTTCGACAAGCTGCGCATCGTCATGCTGCCCACGCAGAAATACGCGCTGCCCTCCAGCACCGAAGTGCCCGTGATGGACAATGTCGACGCCTGGGTGTCCAAGCTCAACCAGCGCACCCGCCTGCTGCTGTCCGTGGGTGCGCAGACCATTGAATACGGATCGCTTTACCGCTTCTCGCGTTTCTCGCAGATGAGCGACGCCACGGCCGCCAAGCATGTGCACAACTGGCAGACCGGCAATGTCATGCAGCGTGGTGTCATGTCCAGCCTGAAGATGCTGGTGACGCTGGGCTACTGGCAGGACATACGCACCTGGCCCTCGCTGCAGTACGACGGCCCGGTGACCGAGAAATGGGGCATACGCCGTCTTGGCAATGCCAGCATGCCGCGCTGATTTCCGCTGCATAACTAAAAAAACGACAGCATCCGCTTGAGGCAGAAATGATCTACAGGGAAATGCCGCCGGAAGGTGTACCGGTTACCGCGTCCACCGACATCAAGACCAAGGAGCTCAAGCTCCAGGCCGATGTCATCGTGGTCGGCTCCGGCACGGGTGGCGCCATCGCGGCCTACGAGCTGGCGCGCGCCGGCAAGAAAGTCATCATCCTCGAGGCGGGGCGCTATGTCGCCAGCTCCACCTTCAAGGAAGACTTCACCGACAGCATGCTGCGCATGTTCCAGGACAGCGGCCTGCAGACCAATTCCACCGGCGACCTGGTGCTGCTGCAGGGCTCCGTGGTCGGCGGCTCCTCCGTGATCGATGCCACCATCTGCGAACGCCTGCCGGATACCGTGCTCAAGCAGTGGCAGAAGGACTACGGCCTGGAAAACCTCACTGAAGAGGACATGAAGGCGCATTACGAGAAGGTGGAAGGCCGTCTCGGCGTGCATGAAAACGAGCCGCATGAAATCAACGACTGCGCCAATATCGTGGTGCGCGGTTGCGAAGCCATGGGCTGGAGCTGGAAACCGGTGTCGCGCAATGTGCGCCAGTGCGCCCTGACCGGCCACTGCATCGCCGGCTGCGCCTCCGACCGCAAACAGTCCATGCTGGTGTCCTACCTGCCCTGGGCCGTGGGCAATGGCGCGGAAATCTATACCGACGCCCGCGTCGACTTCGTGAATATCCGCAATGGCCGCGCCAGCGGCGTCGAAGGCCGCATCATCGATCCCGACAGCCGCCAGGAAGTGGCCAAGTTCACGGCCGAAGCGCAGCTGGTCATACTCGCCGCCGGTGCCGTGCAGACCCCGCTGATCCTGCAGAAGAGCGGCATAGGCGCGCAGGGCGACATGGTGGGCCGCAATCTTTCCGTGCATCCCAGCGTGACCGTGATCGGCAAGTTCCCGGAGCCGGTGTATGGCTGGCGTGGTGCACTGACCGGTGTGCAGGTCAACCAGTTCAATCGCGAAAAGCACGGCAACGTCATCATGGAAACTGGCCTGGCCGCGCCCATGCAGCTGGTGTCGCAGGGTGAGCTGGGCGAGGGCGATGCCTACGTCAAGTTCATGGAGAATTACCGTTTCTTCTCCGCGCTCAACGTCTTCGTGCATGACCATGGCCAGGGCTTTGTGCACTGGGTGGGTGATCCCTACACCGGTGAAAAGCGCGTGGAGTGGAACCTGAGTCGCGACGAGTTCGACACCTTCAAGGCCGCCATCAAATCCGCCGGCCGCATCATGTTTGCCGCGGGCGCGGAAAAAGTGCATCTGCCGGCCTATAACCTCACGTCCGCCAATAGTGTGTTCGAGCTGGACAAGGCCGTGGACAAGATCGAATACGGTTCGCTGGGCCTGTTCACGCTGCGCATGCTGGCCTATGAGCCGCAGGGCACCTGCCGCATGGGCAAGGATCCTTTCACCTCCGTGGTCAATCCCTGGGGCGAATGCCACGAGGTGAAGGGCCTGTTCATCACCGACGCCAGCATCCTGCCGACGGAAACCACCACCCATGCCCATATGACGGTGGCGGCGCTCTCCAGCTATATCGTGGAAAACATCCTGCTCAAGCCCAATAGTTACTTCTGGTCTTGATATGTGGATGCAATAAAAAAGGGCCGCAAGGCCCTTTTTTATTGATGCAACTACCTGACTCTCCACATCACTTCGTCATTCCCGCGTAGGCGGGAATCTCATGGAATCGGGCAGGGCTTTTTTTAGGCCCACTTCATGTCAGGGAGATTCCCGCCTACGCGGGAATGACGATTCTGAAAGAAGGCTAGGGGGGCTTGGTTAATCCCGCAGTTCCTCGCGATCGCGGAAATAGTCCAGCGCCTCGGGGTTGGCCAGGGCATCCGTGTTCTTCACCGGCTGCCCATGCACCACATTGCGCACTGCCAGCTCCACGATCTTGCCGCTGATGGTGCGCGGGATATCGCTGACCTGCACGATGCGCTCCGGCACATGGCGGGGCGTGGTGTTGTCGCGTATCACCTTGCGGATCTGCTGGCGCAGGGCGTCGTCCAGCGCCAGGCCTTCGCGCAGCTTCACGAACAGCACCACGCGTACATCGCCCTGCCAATCCTGGCCGATGGCGATGGATTCCAGTACATCCTCCACTTTTTCCACCTGGCGATAGATTTCCGCGGTGCCTATGCGCACGCCACCCGGATTGAGCACGGCATCGGAACGGCCATAGATCACCACGCCGCCATGCGCATTCTGTTCGCCGTAGTCGCCATGCGCCCACAGGCCGGGGAAACGTTCGAAATAGGCTTTGCGGTATTTGCTGCCGTCTTGGTCATTCCAGAAACTGACCGGCATGCAGGGAAAGGCCTGGGTGCAGACCAGCTCGCCTTTTTCATCCTGCACGGAGCGGCCATCTTCATCGTAGATGTCCACGGCCATCCCCAGGCCCTTGCACTGCAGCTCGCCGCGGTAGACGGGCAGGGTGGGATTACCCAGGGCGAAGCAGGAAATGATGTCGGTGCCGCCGGAGATGCTGGACAGGCAGATATCCGCCTTGATGTCGCGGTAAACGAAATCAAAACCTTCATGCGCCAGAGGAGAGCCGGTGGACAGCACGGCCTTGAGCGCCGACAGGTCATGGGTCTTGCGGGGTTTGGCAGCCACCTTTTCCAAGGCCGCCAGATATTTGGCGCTGGTGCCGAAAACGGAAATCTTTTCCTTTTCGGCGATATCCCAGAGCACATCAGCCTTGTGCGCGAAGGGCGAGCCGTCATACAGCACGACAGTGGCGCCCAGGGCCAGGGTGGATACCAGCCAGTTCCACATCATCCAGCCGCAGGTCGTGTAGTAGAACATCACGTCATCGCGCTGGATGTCGGTATGCAGGGCCAGTTCCTTCAGATGCTGCAGCAGCGTGCCGCCGGTGCCGTGCACTATGCATTTGGGCACGCCGGTCGTGCCCGAGGAATACATGATATAGAGCGGATGC
>DASUXS010000357.1:0-5067 GCA_036377855.1 Moraxellaceae bacterium | reverse complement strand
GAGCAACAGCGAGAAAATCACCACGGCAGCCGACTGGAAAATGAAGAGATAGAGCAGTGACAGGATGAGCACCGGCGGCAGGATCACCTGGAAAAGCAGGCCGCTCCACAGGTACACCAGGAAGTTCTTCCAGCCCATGAGCGAGGGCCGCAGCGTTTCATGGTGCTTGCGGAAATAGAGATAGGCCAGGTCACCATCCCAGCGCAGGCGCTGGTTGAAGAATTCCCTGGCCGTGGCCGGTACATCGGTATGTCCGATGACATAGGGATCGGAAGTGATGCGCAGCTGCGGATGCTGGGAGAAATACTTCTTGATGCGCAGCGTGAGATCCAGGTCCTCCGCCGTGCCGTTGTCCCAGCCCCCCAGTTTGCGCAGGAAGGCGGTGCGGAAAATGCCGTGGG
The DNA here is from genome assembly GCA_036377855.1 of Moraxellaceae bacterium. GTDB lineage: Bacteria > Pseudomonadota > Gammaproteobacteria > Pseudomonadales > Moraxellaceae > UBA2031. The sequence goes on along the minus strand of DASUXS010000357.1, from coordinate 4,666 downwards.
CGCCGGACACATTGTTGACGATATTGAATTCCGCCAGCCCGGCCCGGGAGAACTGCAGGGACAGCAGGTACTCCACCGCCTGCAGGCGCGTGACCAGGTTCCTGTGCACATTGCGCACGCGCAGGCTGCCGGCCAGCGCCACCACGTCGGGATCCCGGAAATGGCCCACGGCCAGCCGCACCATGTCACGGTCAAAGGAGGTATCGCCGTCCAGCGCCATGACGATCTGGCCGGTGGCCACGCTGAGCCCGGTGTTGAGACCGGAAACGCGGCCACCGCGCAGCCATTTCGGCAACACCTTGAGTTCGCGGCGCGGATAACGCAGGGACTGCGGCATCATGTCCTGCGCCGCACGCAGCGTGATGGCGTTCTGGCGTGCGCCGTCTATGGCCGGCAGGATTTCGATGATGCCCGCATAGTCCTGGTCCAGCAGGCTGAGGATGGTGCGCTGCACATCACGACCTTCGCTGTAGCAGGTGATGATGCAGCTCACCTTGGGCAGGAAGCCAGGCTCGGGACCGGCCGCCACCTGCTGGCGCAGCCAGAAGCGGCACACGCCCAGGCAGACCAGGCCCACATAGGGCATCTCCAGGACCAGCACCATGGGAAACAGCGCCGCCACCAGCAGCGCCGGCTCATTGCTGACGCGCAGCAGGAAGGTACTGACCAGCTCAAGCAGTTCGGTCAGCATAAATGGCTCCCTGCAAACGCAGGCTCAGTCCCTTGAGCAGTTTTTCCGCGGTGAATTCGCGCGGTGTCCCGGCCGCCGAGTGCACGATGCCGTGGATGATGAGGCGGCTGCCGTCTTCCTGTTCCGTGCTGTCGGCAAAGGCCTGGATTTTCTTCAGCATCTGGCGCGCGCCCTCCTCCGCAGTCTGCGGCAATGCCATCCAGAACATGCGCCGGCCGAGGCGGGTGACGATGTCGGTATCACGCATCAGCTCCTGCAGGCGCGCGGCAAAGGCATCCAGCAGTGCTTGCAGCCCGGCAGAGCCCAGCTGGCTTTCCAGGCCGGCAGGAATGACGAGGTGCAGGCCTATCAGGCTGAACCCGGCCTCACCGTGCCGGCGCGCCAGGTTCATCATCCAGTCCGTCATGCTGATGAAGGCGGCCGGCGCCAGGTCCTGGGCCGAGGGGTTGGCTGCGGCATGGGGCAGCATGCCCAGCCGGGCGGCTTCCTGTCCGGCATCACTCAGCTGGTAGGCGGCAATGGGCAGCACCGGCAGTTTTTCCGGGGCGTGCGCACGGTCGCAGGCCAGGCAACGCGCAATCACCAGCGGCTCGGCAAAGCTGGCGCGGCAATCGTGGCAATGCAGCTGCTCCAGCGGACGGTTGTAATCCGCGCCGATATGGCGGAGACGGGTATTGCAGTTGGGGCAGACCAGGTTGTTGCCGGCCGCGAAATGCTCCTGCGGCGCCACATGGCTGCAGGTGAAGCAATGGATGAAGGCAGCCGGCGCGACATTGATGCTCTGGCAGTTGGGGCAGACATCGATGTAATTCAGGTGCGCGGAATGACAGTCGTCGCAGCAGCGCAGGCGGTCCAGCAGCTGCGTCTGTTCTATCCAGCCGCGCTGCTTCAGCTTGCGCAGCAAGGCCGATGGCTGCTCGCCATCGGCAAATGCCTCCAGCAGCGGATAGCGGTAGACCTGGTGGGCGGTGTAATCACGCCGTGGTTGCAGCGCCTGTTGCGGACGCAGGAAAAGATAGCGGGCCAGTGCCAGGGCGGGCGAGGAAGCACTACCCTGCAGGCTGCGCGGATCCGGTCGCCAGCTGGCTATGCGCTGGCGCGCATGCTCCAGCGTTTCCGCCACACCGTCACACAAATCCCTGGCTTCCGCCGGCAAGGCATCGGCCACGCCTGGCGCCACCAACAGCGGCAGATGGGCATAGGCAGCCTGCTGTCGCAGGGCCTGCAGGATGAGGCCCGTCTTTTCGCCGCCGCCCTCCAGATAAATGCCGCAGACATCGCTGGAATCGGCAGGCAGCGACTGCACTGTCCTGAAAGAAACCGGCTCTGCCGGCGAGGCATGGATCAGCCACATATCCCGTCACTCCCTGATAAAAAAAGCTCCGTAAGGAAGGACGCCGCAGCAGCCGGATTTTTCGTTTTTTAAATGTCAGCCAGCACCGGGCATCAACCCGTACAACGGCGCCCATAAAAGCATCCGGGCGGGAGAAAAGGGGTTTAATTGCAGCCGCAGATTGTCTCTCTTTCTTAACTGAGAGTTACTTCAGGTAGAGTCTGTTATGGTTTTGCTATCCTGAATGAAATCATCATATTACCTACACATTACGCGTCTCTTTGGGCAGGCACTCCCGTCACGCCTCCCAGCCTGGGTGATGAAAATAAACGGCAGGAGCAAGGCCTTATAACCAGACCCGCGCTCATATGCCTGCGCAGCATCGCGATCTTGCCCTGCCTTCCGCAGCCTGCCCCTGCATCCTGCAAAACCGAGAAATCATCCGGCTCGGGAGCAAGGCACCGGCGGTCATGTTTTGTCACGGCGCGATACGCCTCGACGCGGCAACAAGAACAAAGATGCTGAGTTAGGCAGAAAATTGTCAGGTAACTGTTAGCGGCAATTCCTGCCCCTCCCGCCCCCGGTTAAAATCGTTCCCGTATTTCAGGGATGGCTTCTTTTGATGCAGAAGCCCCGCACAAGGAGCGCTGCCATGGATTCTTCCTCTTTCCTTTCCAGTCTGTTCACGCATGAAAATGCCTGGATGACCCAGGTCTTCCTCATCATCCTGGCGACTACAGCCGTGGCCATGGCCATACGCTGGCTGCTGGGCCGTCTGCAGCTGCAGACGGAGAAAACCCGCACCCTGTGGGACGACTCGGCGCTGGCCGCCGCCGACCGCCCCCTGCTGGTGCTGATCTGGATACTGGGCCTCAACCTGGCTTGCGTCGTCATTGCGGAGCATTCCGGCTCGGCACTGTTCCGCTATGCCGGTGAGCTGCGTTCGCTGGCCTTCATCGCCGTGCTGGCCTGGTTCGTGGTGCGCTTCATCAGCGGCGTGGAAACGCGCCTGCTGGATCCGCAAAGCAATCCGTCCCGGAAAGTCGACCCCACCAGTGCACGCGCCATTGCCAAGCTGGCGCGCATCAGCGCCGTCGTCACGGCCTTCCTCATCCTGCTGGAGCGCCTGGGCTACTCCGTCGCCGGCGTCATGGCCTTTGGCGGCATAGGCGGCATTGCCGTGGGTTTTGCTGCCAAGGACCTGCTGGCCAATTTCTTCGGCGGCCTGATGATCTTCCTGGACAGGCCTTTCAGCATAGGCGACTGGATACGCTCGCCGGACCGCAGCATAGAAGGCACGGTGGAGGAAATTGGCTGGCGCCAGACCCGCATACGCACCTTCGAGATGCGCCCCCTTTATGTGCCCAACTCCACCTTCACATCCATCTCCGTGGAAAATCCCTCGCGCATGCCCTTCCGCCGCATCAAGGAAACCATAGGCCTGCGCTACGACGACCGCGACAAGCTGGACAGCATCCTGCAGCGCATCAACACCTTCCTGGGCAAGCACGAGGCGCTGAACAAGATGGAAAAGCCGGACGCCAGCCTGGACAAGCTGAATGCTTCCTCACTGGACATCACCATCACCGCCTTCACGCGCAGCCGTAGCCTGGATGAATACACGCGCGCCAAGCAGGACATCCTGGTCAATGTGATGAAAATCCTGGATGCGGAAGGCGCTGCCCTGGCCTTTCCCACGCAGACCCTGCACCTGGCATCCGGCAACAGCGAAAAAGCCGGGCAGCAAAAAGCCCCGCCGGCCCGGCGCGCCCTCTAGCGCGACCGGCCAGCAGGGCCGCTTTGCTCCTGCTTGCTTTGCTATTGGCCTAGTGGCTGCGTTTGCCGCGCACGCGGTTCTCGCCCTGCGGCCCCCGGCGGGTGGACGGTCCCGGTGCCGGGTTTTCCACATACTGGTTGATCTTCATATTGCCGTTCATTTCACTGAGCTTCTGGAAAATATCCTTCTTCTGCGTTTTCCCGGACTGGCTGCCCAGCAGGTTTTCCACCTCGGCCGCTGCCTGCTCGCTGCTGGAGCCGTAATGCCGGCTCAGCACCCGCACCAGCTGCTCCTTGCTCTCGCTGGCCTGGGCCAGTTCATCTTCACTGAGTTCAGGCCATTTGAAACGTATGGAAGCCAGCTGGTGCTTCCAGGAAAGCTTCATGGATGCGGCCTGGTTTTCTGTCGTCTTCATGGCACACCTCTCGTCATGCTTCAGGCAACCAGCCCGGGTCGGGCTTGGCTTGCGGGGGACTGCGCTTTTTCTTGCGCGGCGGAGTTTTCCGTTCCTGCTCGATCTCATGGCCGGGGGGACGGTTATGCGGGCGCTCCCGGTCATCGCCGGGAGATTCAGGTCGGGTCGCGGCAACAGGCATGGGGCATTCTCCACAGGGGGTATCAGCTCCACCCTATGCCAGGCAACGCAGCCTGCCCTTTTGCCTCCGGTAAGGAATTGTCAGCAGGCGTGGCGGCCTGGCGTCTTTACGCAAACCGCGGGGGCTTTTTTGTTATTTCATCGCCCGCGCCGCCTTGAGGAAGTCCAGGATCACCGGTGCGCTGTCCAGCAGGGGCGAAGCACCGGTATGGATTTCCGGATGCCATTGCACGCCGCGCACATAGCCGGTGCCATGCCAGCTGACAGCCT
>DASUXS010000356.1:0-8721 GCA_036377855.1 Moraxellaceae bacterium | reverse complement strand
GGGGTTTGAACGCATGGCAGGGCAGGACTAAGCTGGCCCCTCCTTACCCTGCGGACGTGGACGTAGCGCCGCAGGCGCAGCTTGTAGAGGGAAATCCTTATGAAAAAGGTCGCCGTGCTCCTGTCCGGCTGTGGCTATCTGGACGGCAGCGAAATCTACGAAGCCACGCTCAGCCTGCTGGCCCTGGACCAGGCCGGCGCCCAGGTGCAGTGCTTTGCCCCCGACATCCCGCAGCTGCATGTGGTGAACCACCTCACTGGCGAACCCACGGGCGAGAGCCGCAATGTACTGGTGGAGGCCGCCCGTATCGCCCGCGGCAAGATCCGCGACGTGAAGGAAGCCCGGGCCGCCGACTTCGATGCCCTGGTGATTCCCGGCGGCTTCGGTGCCGCCAAGAACCTCTGCGACTTCGCCCTCAAGGGCAGCGACCTCACCGTGAATCCGGATGTGCTGGCCTTTGCCAGCGCCATGCACGCCGCCGGCAAACCGGTGGGACTGGTCTGCATCGCCCCGGCCATGGCACCGACCATCGCCGGCGCCGGCACGCGCTACACCATAGGCAACGATGCCGGCACCGCCGCCGCCATCGACGCCACCGGCGGCCAACATGTGGAATGCGCCGTCACCGACTGCGTGGTGGATGCAGAGAAAAAGATCGTCACCACGCCCGCCTATATGTACCCGGCGCGCATCAGCGAAGCCGCCACCGGCATCAGCAAGCTGGTCAAGGCGGTGCTGGAGCTGGCCTGAGCCAGGATCATAGGCCGGCGTGACCGCCGGCCGGGGCGGCAAGGCGCTTGGCCGCCCGGTCACGGCTTGCTAGGCTGCGCGGACTCAAAATCCGCCCGTCATGCAGGCCGCCCATGTCTGAATCCAGCAGTCCCTCTACCACACCTCCCACCACGCCCCGCCCCGAAATCAGCGCCGAAGAAAAAGCCCGCCTGCTGCTGGAGCGACTCAAGGTCAGCTTCGACAACACGCCTTTCGTGAAAGTGGTGGGCATGGAGCTGACGGAGGCCGACAACGAGCATGTGAAGGCGCGCTTCGACATGAAGCCGGAGCTGGTGGGCAATGTCTTCCAGCAGATCCTGCATGGCGGCGTCATCGCCACCGCGCTGGACATGGTGGGCGGCATCATGGGCGTGGTCGCGGTCTACCAGCGCATGGCGGAGGACAAGGTGCCCAAGGAGGAGCGCTACCAGCGCCTGGCCCGCCTCGGCACCATAGACATGCGCGTGGACTATCTGCAGCCCGGCCGCGGCCAGCATTTCGAAGCCACCGCCACGCTGCTGCGTGTAGGCCGCAAGGTTTTCGTCACGCGCATGGAGCTGCGCAATGAAAACAATGAGCTGATTGCTGCCGGCACCGGCACCTATCTCTACTGATACGCCCTGATGAGTTTTTCCTGCCGCAGCGGCTGCGGGGCCTGCTGCATCGCGCCCTCCATCACCTCGCCCATTCCCGGCATGCCTGACGGCAAGCCGGCGGGCGTGCGTTGCGTGCAGCTGGATGAAGCCAACCTCTGCCGGATTTTCGGCCAGCCGGAGCGCCCGGCGTTTTGCGGCAGCCTGAAAGCTGAGCCGGAGATGTGCGGCGACGACAGTGCCGCGGCCATACGTTTTCTGGATGGCCTGGAAAGGGCGACACGGCCCGTACCTTAATACCCTTCGTCATCCCCGCGCAGGCGGGGATCTCCCGAATCCCAGCAGGGCTTCTAAAAAGGCCCGCTGCATATCATGGAGGTCCCCGCCTGCGCGGGGACGACGGATCCAGAATTGAGGTTGATAAAATCCAAAAACAAAGCCCGCAAAAGCGGGCTTTGTTTTTGCGGCAGGGATGCGCTTAACCAAGCAACTCGGAAAGCCGCAGCCATTCCTCTTCCAGTGCCGGCAACCTGGCTTCGATATCCGCCTTTTCCGCCAGCGCCTTGTCCAGCTCGGCCTTGCGCCCGGCGGCATACAGGCCGTTGTCCGCCAGCGCCGCCTCCACCTCGGTCTGCCGGCGCTGCAATTCGGCGATCTGCTTTTCCGCCTTGGCAAACGCCTTCTGCGCTTCCTTGTTGATGGCCACGCCCTTTTTCGGCGTCTCCGCCACTGGTTCCGGCTTTTTTTCTTCGGGGGCCGGGGCCGCCTTTTTCACTTCGGACTTGGCCGAGGCGGCCTTGGCTTCCTGCTTGATACGCCACTGGCGCAGCCAGTCGGCGTAATCCTCAAGGTCGCCTTCGAAGGTGGCGGCCTTGCCGTCCGCCACCAGCAGGAACTCATCGCAGCAGGCTTTGAGCAGGTGGCGCTCATGCGACACGATGATGAGCGCGCCCTGGTATTCCTGTATGGCCATGGTCAGCGCATGCCGCATTTCCAGGTCCAGGTGGTTGGTGGGTTCGTCCAGCAGCAGGACGTTGGGACGCTGCCAGACGATGAGGGCCAGCGCGAGACGCGCTTTTTCGCCACCGGAGAAATTCTCAATGGTGTCTTCGACACGATCACCGCCGAAGCCGAAGGAGCCCAGGAATTTGCGCAGCGTGAGTTCGTCGGTACGGCCGGCGATACGCGAAAGCTGCAACAGCGGCGATGCCTTGAGATCGAGATGGTCGACCTGGTGCTGGGCGAAATAGCCGATACGGGTATGGTCGGAAGCCGTGCGTTCGCCCGACATCATTTCCAGTTCGCCAACCACGGTCTTGATCAGCGTGGATTTACCGGCGCCGTTGGGACCCAGCAGGCCCAGGCGCGTATCCGGTGTCAGCGAGAAGTTCACGCCAGTGATGACGCGACGCTCGCCATAACCGCAATCCACATCGTCCATGCGTATCAGCGGACTGGCCAGGCGCTCGGGATCGCGGAAACGGAAACTGAACTGCGAATCCACATGTGCCGGCGAAATCAGCGTCATGCGCTCCAGCGCCTTGATGCGGCTCTGGGCCTGGCGGGCCTTGGTGGCCTGGGCGCGGAAACGGTCGATGTATTTGTTGAGGTGGGCGATCTTTTCCTGCTGCTGTTCGAAAGCCTGCTGCTGCTGCGCCAGGCGCTCGGCACGCATGCGTTCGAAGGCGGAATAATTGCCGCGGTAATGCGTGATGGTGTTCTGTTCCACATGCAGGATGTGGCCGACGATGGCATCCAGGAAGTCGCGGTCATGCGAAACCATGACCAGGGTACCCGGATAGGCATTGAGCCAGTCTTCCAGCCAGAGGATGGCATCGAGGTCGAGGTGGTTGGTGGGCTCGTCCAGCAGCAGCAGGTCGGAACGGCACATCAGGGTCTGCGCGAGATTGATGCGCATGCGCCAGCCGCCGGAGAAATCCGCCACGTTCTTCTGCTGTTCGCTTTCGCTGAAGCCCAGGCCGGCCAGCAGCTTGGCCGCACGCGAACGCGAGGTGTAGCCACCGATCTCGTCATAGCGCGTGTAGTAGTCGGCCAGCGCCTCGTAGCGCTCTTCCTTTTCCGCCAGCGCGATGTCGCGCTCGATCTGGCGCAGCTCGACGTCGCCGTCCAGCACATAGTCCAGGGCGCTGATGGTCAGGGCCGAGACCTCCTGCGCCATATGCGCCACGGTCCACACGGCGGGGCGGTCGAGGCGGCCGGCATCGGGCGTGAGCTCGCCCAGCAAAAGGCTGAAGAAGGTGGACTTGCCGGCGCCGTTGGCACCGGTCAGGCCGATTTTCCAGCCGGGATGCAGGAGGAAGCTGGCGTCGCGATAGAGTTCGCGGCCATCACGGGAGAGGGCGAGATTGGAGACGGTAATCATGGGCGCGGAGTGTACTGGCCCGTCCACGGCGCGCCACCCCAAAACGGCGGACGGCCATAAAAAAACGGACCCGAAGGTCCGTTTTTCTTAAGCAGCGCGGCTTATTCGGCCGGCGGCGTCAGCACCACGCGATCGGCGGCCGGAGCAGCCGGAGCAGCGGCCGGCGCCGGGGCAGCGGCGGGAGCGGCGGCCTTGGCAGCGGGCTTCTTCTCGGCGGCGGGCTTGGCCAGGGACTTGGGCGTCACAGCCTTGGGCTTGGCAGCGGGCTTGGCCGGAGCCTTGGCAACGGCGGGCTTTGCAGCCGGCTTGGCAGCGGGTTTAGCGGCAGCTTTGGCAGCAGGTTTGGCCACAGCCTTGGGGGCAGCCTTGGCAGCGGGCTTAGCAGCCGCTTTGGCGGCCGGCTTGGCGGCAGCTTTGGCGGCGGGCTTGGCGGCGGCTTTCTTGGCAGCCGGTTTGGCAGCGGCCTTGGCCGGGGCCTTCTTCGCGGCGGTCTTCTTGGCGGGGGCAGCAGCGGCCTTCAGCTTGGCCTGCACATAGGCCTTGAGTTCGCTGCGGGCCTGCAGGCCCTGGATGGCCTTCTTGGCCTGCTCATAATCTTTCTTGGCGGCGGTGATGGCGAGCTTGGCTTCGTCCTGGGCGTGCTTGGCACGTTCCTTCACCGCCTTCAGGGTTTCCTTGTCACCGGCCTTGGCGACCTGGGCCTCCAGCTTCTTCTGCAGGTCCTTGTAGTTGGCTTCGGCCTTCTCGACGAGCTTCTTGGCGGCGTCGATGTACTTCTCGGATTCCTTCTGGGCCTTTTCAACGGCCTTGTGGAATTGATCCTGCAGATCGTTCACTTGTTTCTCCAGATCCTTCTTGAGTTTTTCCACCGCCGGAGCGGAGGCAGATTTTGCAGCAGGCTTGGCAGCCTTTTTCTTCGCGGCAGGCATGGACACATCCTCATGTGGGTTGGCAGCGTGTGGGTGAAAAATAAACGATGTGTTTGCGAAAAGCGAGCGCGCCGCCACAGGGAAGACGAATGACGCCGGGCAAATTCAGTCACGCGTCACGCGAACGACACGAAAGGGGAATTCGGGAGGCGGGAAACAGGGTGCGGACATGCCCTCCGATCGTGCATTAAACCCACGTAAGCTTCACGGAAATGCATAGCCAACCCTGGCGGCCTGGCATATGCTCCGAGACGTTTTTTGCGCCAGGCAGCTGCCGGCGTCGCCCTACGACAACACGGAGAGAACATGAAACGCACCCTTCTGGCGGCGGCTCTTCTGGTCAGCCTGCCCGCCCTGGCAGCCGACAAGACCGCTGCTTCGCCCTATACCAAAGAAGAAGACAAGGCGGCCTACAGCATCGGATTCCTGACCGGCAAAGCCAATGTGCAGCACCTGGAAACCCTGAATGTGGATGCCTACGTGGCCGGTTTCCGTGATGCCTACGCCAAGAAGCAGCCCGCCATGACCGAAGATGAAATGAAGGTGGTGCTGGACGGCTTCAAGCAGAAGCTGCAGGCCGAAGCCGTGGCCAAGGCCCAGGCGGAAGCCGTGGCCAACAAGCAGAAGGCGGTCGCCTACCTGGCGGAAAACGCCAAGAAGCCCGGTGTCACCACCACCGCCTCCGGCCTGCAGTATGAAGTGCTGGCCCAGGGCAAGGGCGCCAAGCCCAAAACCACCGATGTGGTGAGCGTGCATTACCACGGCACCCTGATAGACGGCTCCGTCTTCGACAGCTCCGTGCAGCGCGGCGAACCCGCCAGCTTCCAGCTCGACCAGGTCATCCCCGGCTGGACCGAAGCCCTGCAGCTGATGCCGGTGGGCTCCAAGTACCGCCTCACGCTGCCGCCCGAGCTGGCCTATGGCGAGCAGGGCGCCGGCCCCATCCCCGCCAACTCCGTGCTGATCTTTGAAGTGGAGCTGCTGGATATCCAGAAGCCCGTCAGCGACAAGCCGGCCGCCAAGCCCAAGAAGAAATAAGCCTGGCCGCCCTGAAAGGCGGACCCATAAAAAAACCGGAGCCTGGCTCCGGTTTTTTTATGCCTGCGCGCCGCAGCGGCGGTGGCCTTCAGGCCGCCGTGATGCCGCTACGCTCGTGCAGCAGGGCGATCATATGGTCTTCATTGGCGAAACGGTCTTCCAGGGCCAGGCCCAGCTCGGACAGCTCATGGGAGAGGTTGTCCAGCAGGTCGGCATCGTCCGGGTCTTCGTAGATGTCGTTGAAACGGATGGCGGCGTCGGTGCTGGACTGCAGCTGCTGCAGCAGGGACTGGCCGCGCGCCAGGTGACGGCTGCCGCGGCTTTCCGCTTCGGCCAGGAGCTCGTCGTAGATTTCGAAATGGCCGGCGGAGACATAGTCCATGAGGACTTCGCAGAAGGCCTGCACACGCGCCGGCAGGGGCTGGCTGTCGCGCTCGTCGCCCATGGCCAGCATCTGCACGATCAGGGCCTGCCGCTCCTGCAGCCAGCGCCGCACCAGCGCCTCGACACGGCGGGAATGATCTTCGGGTCCGGATTGGGCAAGCATGGGGCCTCCTTGGCAGCTTCCCGGAACAGGGCATCAGCTATCCCGTCCTGGTGGCGGACGGGGGATGCACCGGGTTTTTCAGGCTAGGCGCGCCTGCCGTCGATGGCAATAGGCCAGCCGCCAGCCGGTACGGCAGTCCGGCTCAGGCGTCCGGACGCAGCAGCTGCCAGAGGGCGCCGCCCGCCAGGCCCAGGAAGGCCAGCAGCACCCAGGCCGGCAGGGACAGGCCGAACAAGCTCCAGTCCACCACGGCGCATTCGCCGGAGCCGTGGAAAACCTTCATCAGCACCTGGTGCAGGGGAAAGGTCTCCATCCAGTAATCCAGGCCGGGGCCGCAGGCAGGTACGTCATCCGGCGGCAGGTGCTGCAGCCAGACATGGCGGCCGGCCACCGCGATGCCGCCCAGCGTGGCCAGCAGGGTGAAGCCGGCGTAGACGCGACGGCCATTGCGGCCGGGGCCGTGCAGGAAGGCCAGCAACGCCACCAGCCCGGTGGCGATCATGGCCACGCGCTGGAAGATGCACAGCGGACAGGGTTCGAGATGCTGGTAGTGCTGCAGCCAGAGTGCGAACAGCATGGCGACCGCACAGAACAGGAAAATACCGAGATTGGTCAGACGCGGGGAAGGCAGGAAGGGCATGGGCAGGCTCCGCAAGGTGAAGCGAGGCTAGTGGAGCGCCGACGGCGACTCAAGAGCGCTTTGTGTAAATGCCCCTGGTCGCCGATCAGTCCCGCCGGCTTCAATCCTGAAAGTAGGCGTCCAGGAAATCCGGGAAGGACAAGGTGTCCGCGGCTTCGATGGCGGCCTGGTCGTCATGCGAGGTCGCCGCCGCCGCCGCGAATTCTGCGGCACGCGCCGCCTCCAGCGGGCGGCCGCGGAACCAGCGCCCGTGCTCCTCGGCGGACTTCAGGCCAAAGGCAAAGAAGGAAGCGTCGTTTTCGCGCAGCTCGCGCAGCAGGGCCGCGGAATAGGTGAGCTCCGGGTTTTCCAGCTTGAGCGTCTCGCGTGCAATGGCGCGGGAATATTCCTGGGTGCCGTGGGCGGCATCCAGCAGGGGCGCCACCTCGGCCAGCTCGGCAAAGATCTCGCGGGCCAGCTCGCGGAAATGTTTTTCCTGGCCACAGAAACGCAGCACCAGCTCGGGATCACGCCCCTGCTCCACCACCTGCTGCTGGTTGCGCGGCAGGCAGCGGTATTCGCCCTCGGTGAAGGCCGGCGCGCTGCGCAGCAGGCAATGCAGGGCGAAGACTTCCAGGAAATGCGCGCTGGTGGTGTCTATGCCTATGGGATGGAAGGGGTTGAGGTCGACGCAGCGCAGCTCGACATACTCCACGCCACGCCGGCTCAGTGCCGTGGTCGGGCGTTCGCCGCGCAGGGTGGTGCGCTTGGGACGGACCAGGCCGTAGTACTCGTTTTCTATCTGCAGCAGGTTGGTGTTGATCTGCTGGTAGTCGCCGTTGGCATCCTTGAGGCCGATCTTTTCAAAAGGCGCATAGGGCGTGCGTATGGCATGCGCAAGATCGCTGACGTATTCATTGATGCCGTTATAGGACACCTGCAGCTCGGACTGCACCGTGTTCTGGTAGCCCAGCGAGCTCATGCGCAGCGAGGTGGCCTGGGGCAGGTAGAGCGTGCCGTGGCCGGCATCCTGCAGGCTGTGCTGGCGGCCCTTGAGGAAGCTGGCGCAGACGGCGGGACTGGCCCCCAGCAGGTAGAGCAGCAGCCAGCTCTGGCGCTGGAAATTGCGCACCAGGCCGAAATATTTCTCGGAGCGGAAGGCGGTGAGATCGCGCGTATCGCCTTCCTTTTCCTGCCAGGCACGGAAGAAGGCATCCGGGAAGGACAGGTTGTAATGGATGCCGGCAATGGTCTGCATCTTGCGGCCGTAGCGCACGCCGAGACCGCGGCGGTACAGCGTCTTCATGCGCCCGATATTGGAGTTGCCGTATTGCGCCAGCGGAATGCTGTCGTCCTCGCCCAGCACGCAGGGCATGGAATTCACCCACAGCAGCTCCTCGCCCATATTGGCGTAGACGAAGCGGTGGATGTCATCGAGGAAGCCCAGGGTTTCGGCAATGGATAGCGTGGCCGGCGTGATGAGTTCTATCAGCGCTTCGGAATAGTCGGTGGTGATCCAGGGATGCGTGAGCGCGGAACCGAAGGCGGGCTGGTGCGCGGTCTGCGCCAGGTGGCCGCGCGGGTCTATGCGCAGCGATTCCTTTTCCAGGCCGCGGCGCATGCCCTGCAGCGTGGTGGCCTGCGGTGCAAGCCAGGAAAGGGCGTTGGCGAGAGTGGCGTCCACAGAAAACTCCTAGATACCGAGAGCCGCTCAGGCCTCGTTTTTCCAGATGGCGAAAGTGCCGCTGGCCTTGGCCACCAGCTTGCCGCCGGCCACCACTTCGGCGTCCAGCACCGCGGTGCGGCGGCCACGGTGTATGACGCGGGCAGTGCAGCGTATC
>DASUXS010000355.1:0-3010 GCA_036377855.1 Moraxellaceae bacterium | reverse complement strand
TTGCGGCCGGGCCGCTGTCGTTTGTCGCGCAGATCGAAATTGCCGAAACCGGAAAGTTTGACGGATTCGTTATGCTCCAGGGCATAGCGAATCTCTTCGAAGAACATCTCCACCATTTCTTTGGCTTCACGCTTGTTGAGACCCAGTTCCTCAAACAATCGTTCGGCCATTTCCGCCTTGGTGAGCGCCGTCATTTCAGTCCCTCAAGGTGACTCCGAATCGCGCCTTCAGCAATGCCACGACTGCTTCGACACGCCCTTGCACTTCTTCTTCCTGCAGCGTCCGCTCCGGATGCTGCCAGACCATGGCGATGGCCAGACTGCGCATGCCGTCCGCCACCCCCTGGCCCTCATATACGTCGAACAGGCGGCTGTCGCGGAGTTCGGCTCCCGCCGCCTCCCGGACCACCGCCATCAGCTCCGCCGCCGCTACCTGGCGACTGGCCAGTACTGCGATGTCGCGCCGGACTTCCGGGAAACGCGACAACTCGCTGGCCACCGGCAGGCGACCCTCGGGCAGGACATCCAGGCAAATCTCGAAGAGGTAAACCGGGCCGGTCAGACCCAGATCGTCCTGCAGGCGGGGGTGCAAACGTCCCAACCAGCCCAGCTGACGACCTTCCGTGACGATCTCCGCCGTCTGCCCCGGATGCAATGCCGGGTGTTCTGCCACCTTGTAGGCAACTCTATCAGATGCCCCGAGCAGCGCAAATAGAGCCTCAATATTTCCTTTGATATCAAACAAATCAAGAGTTTTTTTAGAGTTACTCCACAACTCTTGTGCAAGGCTACCGCAAGCCACGCCGCTGAGCATGCGCTCCTGGACAAGACCGTCCTTTCCAGGGACAAAGCGCAGGCCTGTCTCGAACAGGCGTACACGGCCCTGCTGGCGATTCTGGTTATATTGCAGCGCCTTGATAAGCCCGGCCCAGAGGGTGGTACGCATCACGGACAGGTCGGCCGAGATGGGGTTGGCCAGGGCCAGCGGGGTGCTGGCGGGGTCAAACCGGGACAGGAGTCCAGGCTCCACGAAGCTCATAGTGATGGCTTCCTGCCAGCCCAGGTCCACCAGCAGGCGCTTGAGACGGCCCTCGCCGGGGCGGGTCTCGCTCTGCGGTGACAGGCGCAGGGCGGCCTGGGGCACGGAGGACGGAAAATTGTCATAGCCATGGATACGGGCCAGTTCCTCGATCAGGTCGACCTCGATGCTGATGTCGAAACGCCAGCTCGGCGGCGTCACTTTCCAGCCGGCATCAGCCTTTTCCACCTTCAGGCCCAGACGACCCAGGATGTCCTCGACCTCGGTCGCGGCCAGCTCAATGCCCAGCAGCTGGCGGATACGGCTGGCACGCAGGCCTATAGCCGTACGCGACGGCAGCTCACCTGCGGCGGTAGCCACCGTCACGGGGCCGGGCTGGCCGCCGCAGATGGCCAGGATGAGGCCGGTGGCGCGCTCTATGGCCTCGACCTGCAGGGCGAAGTCCACGCCGCGTTCGAAGCGATGGGAAGAATCAGTGTGCAGGCCATAGGAACGGGCCTTGCCGGCGACGGCCAGGGGCGCGAAGAAGGCGCTTTCCAGGAAGATGTCACGGGTATCGTCGCCGACGGCTGTGCCCTGCCCGCCCATGATGCCGGCCATGGCCAGGGCCTTTTCGCTGTCCGCGATCACCAGGGTGTCGGCACGCAGTTTGACGGTCTGGCCATCCAGCAGCTCCAGGGACTCGCCTTCATGCGCCTGACGCACGACGATGCCACCGCTGAGCTTCGCCTTGTCGAAGGCATGCATGGGCTGGCCCAGCTCGACCAGCACATAGTTGGTGACGTCCACCACGGCGCTGATGCTGCGAATACCGGCACGACGCAGCTTTTCCACCATCCACAGTGGCGTCGCCGCCCTGGCATCCACACCACTGATGACGCGACCGGCATAATTCGGGCAGGCCTGGGCGGCCTGCAGCGTCACGGCCAGCGTTTCATCATGCACGGCAGGCACGGCATCAATTTGCGGTGCGCGCACCGGCAGGCGGTTCAGCACACCGGCCTCACGCGCCAGGCCACGCAGGCTCAGGCAGTCGCCACGATTGGGCGTGATACCCAGCTCGATGATGTGGTCGTCCAGTTGCAGGTATTCACGAATGCTCTGGCCCACCGGCGCATCCGCCGGCAGCTCCATCAGGCCATCGGCCGTGGCGGCCAGGCCCAGCTCTTCTTCCGAGCACAACATGCCCGAGGATTCGACACCGCGCAGCTTGGCCTGTTTGATCTTGAGACCGCCGGGCAATTCGGCGCCCACGGTAGCCACCGGCACACGCAGACCCGGGCGCACATTGGCGGCGCCGCAAACGATCTGCAGCGTCTCGCTGCCCGTGCTCACCTTGGTGACGCGCAGCTTGTCGGCATCGGGATGCGGCACGACTTCCAGCACCTCGCCTACAAGCACATTCGTAAAAGCGGCCGCCACCGGCGCAATGGCATCGACCTCAAGGCCAGCCATGGTCAGCTGGTGTCCGAAAGCTTCGGTATCCAGCGCCGGATCCACCCATTCACGCAGCCACTTTTCACTGAATTGCATCTTGCCACTCACTTGCCCGTCACGGGCCAAATTGCTTTCGCCAAGGCTGGATAAGACCAGCCCCGGTCAATCACGAAAAATCAGGCGAACTGGCGCAGGAAGCGCAGGTCGTTGTCGAAGAACTGGCGCAGGTCGTTGACGCCGTAGCGCAGCATGGCGAAACGTTCCACGCCCATGCCGAAGGCAAAGCCGGAATATTTTTCCGGATCGATGCCGCAGTTCTCCAGCACCTTGGGATGCACCATGCCGCAGCCCAGCACTTCCAGCCAGGAGCCGGGCTTGCCGCTCTTGCGCTGGATGTCCACTTCAGCCGACGGCTCGGTGAACGGGAAATAGGACGGGCGGAAACGCACGGCCAGATCCTTCTCGAAGAACACTTGCAGGAAGTTCTGGATGACATGCTTCAGCTCGGCAAAACTGACGTTTTCATCAATCAGCA
>DASUXS010000354.1:0-2566 GCA_036377855.1 Moraxellaceae bacterium | reverse complement strand
TGTATCCAGAAGGCGGCAGGCAGGCTGGACAGCGGGCGTCGTGTCGCGGGAGTGAGTTGCACTTGCTGCAGGCTGCCATCGGCGCGGGCCAGCTGCAGGGTGAGGACGGGCGCGGCCAGTGCCTGCGACAGCTGCTGCTGGCGTGCCTGGAAGCGGCGCACGGTGGCATAGTCGGGCAGGGTGTCCGGGTCTTCCACCAGGTCGCTGGCTTCCAGTTCCAGTGCTGGGTTGCCCAGTGCCAGCAGGCGGCTGCCCGGCGTCACCAGTCCGCGGGCCGGGCCGCTGGCGTCCAGTACCTCGATGCCGGTGGCCGTGGCGGCCAGGCGCAGGCCCAGCCAGCGCGGCGCGGTCACTTCCCGGAGCAGCGCGGCGGTGAGCAGCAGCAGGAAGGCGCCGGCAAGCAGCAGGCGCAGGGCGGGAGTCAGCGGACGCATGGGGCGGCGGAAAAGGCGGTCAGTGAAGGCGTGGCCAGTGTAGAAAGGGCCGGGGGCCGGTCGGCACCCCCACAACGAGGGGTGGCGGGAACCGGGGCAAGGCATTGAGACGGCGTCTTCAACCCGCCGGTGGCGCGGGGCGGCACATGCAATTCCACAGCAACTTCCTGTCGACTCTGTGATCACGCGGATCACTTCAAAACGGCTGCAGCAGGAAAGGTCTGCCGCAAAAGCACCGCCGCTCCATGAAGGACATGGAGGCGCAGGACAACTTGTCCTGACGGTTCAGGGAATGATGCGGGGAATGGCCCCGTGCTGTCACGGGTCTGCCGGGAAGATGCGGCGCTGGAGTGATGAGCGGTGTCCGCCGGCTCAGCCTTTCATGTCGCCTTTGGCTTGCTGGATTTCGCGCATGCGTTTCTGGATCTTGGCCGTCATGGGGTAGTTGTCCTTGGCGGACATGGCGGCCATGCGCAGCTGGTCCAGGGCATGCTGGTCGTCGCCGTTGAGGAAATACACTTCGGCGCGGCTGCGGTAGATGCCCAGGGTGTTGCGGCTGTTGGTATAGGCATCGACCAGCAGGCGCCAGATGTCGGGGTCGTCGCTGCGTTCGCGGGCGGCGGCCTCCAGCCGGCCGATGACACGCTCGGGATGGCCGGCGGCAATCTGGGCGCGGGCGTAATACAGGAACAGCGGATAGCTGTCGGGGTTCAGGCTAAGGGCCGGCTCGAGGCGACGCAGGGCCGCGTCGTATTTACGCTCGGCAAAATCGATGTCGGCCGCCGCGGCGATATAGTCCACGCGCTGCGCATCTTCCGCCAGCAGCGGTGCCAGCGCTTCGCGGGCCTGGTCATACTGGCGGTCGCGCAACAGCGCCAGGGACAGGCCGAGACGGTTGATGCGGCCGCGGTCGGACCTGGTTGCTGTATCGACCAGCTGCTGCTGGAAGAAGGCAACGCCACGGCCGCTGTCCGCCATATACCGGGCCAGCAGGCGCACGCGCACCAGCTGGTAGTCCAGCGAGTCCTGCGCCAGTTTCTTGGGGTATTGGTTGGCACGCGCCAGCGTGTCGGAGATACGCGATTCGGTCAGCGGGTGGGTGAGCACGAATTCGGGGATGTTGCCCACCAGGCGTGACTGCCGCTGCAGGCGCTGGAAGAACATGGGCATGGCATGCGGGTCCATGCCGGAATCCACCAGGGTCTGCATGCCGATGCGGTCGGCTTCCTGTTCATACTGGCGGCTGTAGCTGAGCTGCGCATCTATCATCGCGGCCTGCGCGCTGGCGCCCAGCGCATAGGCGCCGTCGCCATTGCCTTTGGCCGCCAGTGCAATCGTGGCCAGCATGGTGCCCAGGTACATCCACTGGTTCTGTTTCTGTGCCGCCAGCTGGCGCGCAAAATGGCGCTGGCTGAGGTGGCCGAGCTCGTGGCCCAGTACCGAGGCGGTTTCCGCTTCGGTTTCTGCATTCAGCAGCAGGCCGACATTGATGCCCACCACGCCGCCGGGCACGGCAAAGGCGTTGATGGATTTGTCGGGAATCACGATCAGCGTGAGGTCGGGATTCTGCAGCGGGCTGTGGAAGGCCAGGCGGTAGCAGAGATGCTCCAGGTAGTCCTGCACCACCGGGTCGCTGACCACGGGCGTGCTGCCGCGCAGCTGCCGCAGCCAGGCCCGTCCCAGTTTGTATTCCTGGTCCGGCGTGATCAGGCTGGAGACATCATCCCCCAGCTCCGGCAGCGCATTGCTGCTGGACGAGCCGGCCTGCAGCGGAGCGGCAAGCATCAGCAGCAGCAACAGGGCAGGGCGCAGGAATTTCATCCGGGGACTCGTGGGCAGGGGGGGGCTCATGGACAGAGGTACAGGTAGCGCTATCATGGCGCCTCGCTATTCTGGCGTAAGCCCCGGGGCCCCGCACCCCTCTGCTGTGGTGATTTTGCAAATGTCCGATACCGTTCACGAACTCGATGCCCGCCGCCTGCGCTGCCCCATGCCCCTGCTCAAGCTCAAGCAGGCCCTGCATGGCATGGCAGGCACGGAAGTCATAGAGGTATGGACCACGGATCCCGGATCCGTGCGGGATTTCCAGGCCTTCCTGCGCCAGGGCGGCCATGAACTGCTGGAGCTGCGGG
>DASUXS010000353.1:0-2176 GCA_036377855.1 Moraxellaceae bacterium | reverse complement strand
CGGAGGGCGTCCCTGCCGCGGGCGATTGCAAGGTAGGGGTATTCCGTGTCTAATCGGGCTGATCCGTTGTTCTACTGTCACGAACCGGATGTTCACACTTGCGGTTGCTGTGGATGGGAAGCTTCAGCGGCGGTCTGAATTGAGAGTTCGAGGTTATTGCAACATGTCCAATCGTGAACAGGGCACCGTCAAGTGGTTCAACGATGCCAAAGGTTTTGGCTTTATCCAGCGTCCGGGTGGTGAGGATGTGTTTGTGCACTTCCGCGCAATTCGTGGCGATGGCCATCGCTCGCTGAAGGACGGCCAGAAGGTCGAATTCACCGTGGTGAAGGGCCAGAAGGGTTTCCAGGCCGAAGACGTCCAGCCTGTGGACTGAGGTAAATAACGAGGCCCTGCATTGCAGGGCCTTGTTGTTTCCGCCCCGCCTCCGCACGTTTTCTTTCCCTGTGTTGCGCACAGGGGATTCCCCGCTTTTTTTCTTCACGACTCCTGTCGATAGGGCAGCACGGCACGGGCTTGCGCCTGGTAGCGTGCCACGCCTTCACTTTCCTCCGCCACGAAACGCTGTATCGCCTGCTGGAATCCGGGTTCGGCCAGCCAGTGCAGCGACCATGTCGTCTGCGGGGCGAAACCGCGCAGCAATTTGTGTTCGCCCTGCGTGCCGGGATCGAAATCGCTGAGTCCCTGGCGCATGCAGAATTCCATGCCCTGGTAGTAACAGACTTCGAAATGCAGGCCGTCCGCACGGCGCAGGCAACCCCAGTAACGGCCGTAGAGCGTGCGCTCATCGTGGAAGAAAAGCGCGCTGGCCAAGGGCCCTGCGTCGTCCTCCGCCAGCACCAGCATCAACTGCCCGGGCATGCCTTGCGCCAGCCGGCGGAAGAAGTCGCGGCCCAGATAAGGCATCTGGCCGTGCTCGTGATAGGTGCGCTCATAGCAGCGGTAGAAAAAATCCCAGTCGCTCTCGCTGATGGCATCCGCCACCAGCTGCCGGCAACGTATGCCGGCCTCGGCCAGGAGCCGGCGTTCGCGACGCAGGTCCTTGCGCTTCTTGCTGGTGAGGCGGGCCAGGAAATCCTCGAAGTCGCGATAGCCCGGGTTGTGCCAGTGAAAGCGGCAGCCTTCGCGCCGGGCAAAGCCGGCCTGTGCGCCTGCTGCCAGCCAGTCCTCCTGCACAAACAGGCCGTGCCAGCCAGAGGCACTTTCCTGGGCGGCCATGTCCCGGACGGCGGCCAGCACCACGGGCAGCCAGTCCGCCAGGACTTCGCCGGGCGCCAGCAGCAGGCGCGGTCCGGGCACCGGGGTGAAGGGGATGGCGCTGACCAGCTTGGGGTAGTAGTCCAGGCCGTGGCGCTGGTAGGCCGCGGCCCAGCTGTGGTCGAAGACGTATTCGCCGCGGGAATCCTGTTTGCGGTAGAGCGGCAGCAGGGCGCAGGGCTGGTCGTCGCGGCTGAAGAGCAGGTGGCAGGGCTGCCAGGCGGTGCCGCGGCCGACAGCGCCGCTGTCCTCCAGCGCCCCCAGGAAAGCGGCTTGCAGGAAGGGGTCGCCACGCGACCCGCGGGACAGGGTTTCAGGGGCATCGGCCAGCCGCGCCAGCGGCCGCCAGGAGACAGCTGGCATGCGGATAAGCCTAATGGAAACAAGCGCTTGAAATGCGTAAGCTTGGGCGGCGGTTGCCACACGGTCAAGGGTATGGCCGTTTTTCACGATTTGCCGGCTTTTACACGCTGCCGGCGCAGGCCTTCAACATCCCGGCCTGTAGACAGGGCGAAAGGATATTTCATGAAGAAGAAGCATTTCATCGTGCTGGTTTATCTGCTGCTGGCTGTGGGCTTTGCCCTCAATGGTCTGTACATGCTGCTGTGGCCGGTGTCCTGGTTCCAGGCCGCGCCGCTGCCGCTGGACAAGGGCAGTACGCCTTTCTATCTGCTGCAGCTGCTGGGTGTGGCGGATATCGCGGTCGCGCCGCTGTTTTACTGGTGTGCGCGCAATCTGAAAAAGCGCAAGTTCGTGCATTACGCCCTGACGATTTATGTGCTGGGCATTGCCCTGGTCAGCCTCATGGAAGTGGCGGTGCAGCCCGTCATGCCGGTGGCCCTGGCCTTCTGGCTGCCGCTGGTCCTGCTGGTCTTCCTGCCGGCGCTGGCCATGCTGGTGATGGCGCTGCCGCCCCTGC
>DASUXS010000352.1:0-4869 GCA_036377855.1 Moraxellaceae bacterium | reverse complement strand
TGGGTTTTGATGGATTGGAGAAATAAAAAAGCCCCGCATCGCGGGGCTTTTTTATTCAGGGCGGCGGCGTGAGTGTCAGCCCAATTTCTTCTTCAGCAGGTCATTCACCTGTGCCGGATTGGCCTTGCCCTGCGAGACCTTCATCACCTGGCCCACGAAGAAACCGAACATCTTGCCGCGTTTGGCTTCTTCGGCGGCGCGGTAGTTGTCCACCTGCTGCGGGTTGTCGGCCAGCACCTTGTCGATGATGGCTTCGATGGCACCGGAATCGGATTCCTGCTTCAGGCCCTTCTTCTCGATGACCTCATCGGCACTGCTGCCTTCGCCATCCCAGAGCGCCTGGAAGACCTGTTTGCCGATCTTGCCGGAGATGGTGTTGTCGTTGATGCGCAGGATAAGGCTACCCAGCTGCGCCGGCGACACCGGCGATTCGCTGATGTCCTTTTCCGTGCGGTTGAGCGCACCCAGAATATCCATCATCACCCAGTTTGAAGCCTGTTTGGCGGCGCCACCGGCAGCCGTCACCGTGGCTTCGAAGAAATCGGCCAGCAGGCGGTCGGCGGCCAGGATGCCGGCATCGTATTCAGGCAGGCCATACTGCGAGACGAAGCGTTCGCGCTTGGCCACGGGCAGCTCCGGCAGCTGGGCGCGGATTTCTTCAATCAGCGCATCGTCCAGCACCACGGGCAGCAGGTCGGGATCGGGGAAGTAGCGGTAGTCGTTGGCTTCTTCCTTGCTGCGCATGGCGCGGGTCTTGTTGGTGTCCGGGTTGTAGAGCACCGTGGCCTGCTCGATCTTGCGGCCGGATTCGATCTCGTCGATCTGCCATTCGATTTCGCTGTTGATGGCTTTTTCGATGAATTTGAAGGAATTGACGTTCTTGATCTCGCGGCGGGTACCGAATTTCTCCGCACCCTTTTCGCGTATGGAAACATTGCAGTCGCAGCGCATGGAGCCTTCGGCCATATTGCCGTCGGAGATGTCCAGGTAGCGGATCAGCGCGTGTATGGCCTTGGCATAGGCCACGGCTTCTTTCGCGGAGCGCAGGTCGGGCTCGGACACGATTTCCAGCAGCGGCGTACCGGCACGGTTCAGGTCTATGCCGGTCATGCCCGAGAAATCCTCGTGCAGGGATTTGCCGGCGTCTTCTTCCAGGTGGGCGCGCGTGATGTTGATGCGCTTGGTCTTGCCTTCATCCAGCTCGATGTCGATATGGCCTTTGCCAACTATGGGCAGGTCCATCTGCGATATCTGGTAGCCCTTGGGCAGGTCGGGATAGAAGTAGTTCTTGCGCGCGAACACATTGTGGCGGCCCAGCTCGGCATCTATCCCCAGGCCGAACTTGATGGCATTGCGCACGGCGCCCTTGTTCAGCACCGGCAGCACGCCGGGCATGCCCAGATCGACCAGGCTGGCCTGCGTGTTGGGCTCGGCGCCGAAGGTGGTGGCGGAGCCGGAAAAGATTTTTGAATTCGTGTTGAGCTGGACGTGGATTTCCAGACCGATGACGACTTCCCAGGACATTTCATATTCCTCTTTTTTCTCCCTCTCCCCGTTTGCGGGGAGAGGGTTGGGGTGAGGGGCAGCAGCTTCGGTTGCCACCCCTCACCCTGGCCCTCTCCCCATGGCTGGGGAGAGGGGATGTGTTTTTTTCAGGCAAATGCGGAAGGAATCTTCCGGTGCCAATCCGTCACTTGCTGGTAGCGGTGCGCCACGTTCAGGAGTCGGCCTTCGCTCCAGAAATTGCCGATCAGCTGCAGGCCCACGGGCAGGTTCTTTTCAAAACCGGCGGGCAGGCTCATGCCGGGCAGGCCGGCCAGGTTGGTGGCGATGGTGTAGATGTCGGACAGGTACATGGCGATGGGATTGGCCTGCTTCTCACCCAGGCCGAAAGCCACGGAGGGGGAGGTGGGGCCGGCGATCACATCGCATTGCTCGAAAGCGCGGGCGAAGTCGTCCTTGATCAGGCGGCGGACTTTCTGTGCCTGCAGGTAGTAGGCATCGTAATAACCCGCCGACAGCGCATAGGTGCCGACCATGATGCGGCGCTTCACTTCTGCACCGAAACCTTCGGCGCGCGAACGCTTGTAAAGATCGGTCAGGTCTTTGGGGTTTTCACAGCGGTGGCCGAAACGCACGCCGTCGAAACGCGACAGGTTGGAAGAGCATTCCGCCGGTGCGATCACGTAGTAGGCCGGCACGGCCAGGTCGGAAGTCGGCAGGTCGATTTCCACCACGGTGGCGCCCAGTTTTTTCAGTTCTTCGATCGCCGCTGCAATGACTTTGGCCACGCCAGCATCCAGGCCTTCACCGAAATACTGCTTGGGCAGGCCGATACGCAGGCCTTTGATGTCGGCATTCAGCGTGGCGGTGTAATCCGGCACGTCATGCACGATGCTGGTGGAGTCGCGGCCATCGTGGCCGGACATGGCATTCAGCATCAGCGCTGCATCTTCCGCGCTCTGCGCCATGGGGCCGGCCTGGTCCAGGCTGGAGGCGAAAGCAATCATGCCCCAGCGCGAAACACGGCCGTAGGTGGGCTTGAGGCCGGTGAGATTGCACAGTGCAGCGGGCTGGCGGATGGAGCCGCCGGTGTCAGTGCCGGTAGCTGCAGGCGCGAGACGCGCAGCCACTGCCGCAGCAGAACCACCGGAGGAACCGCCGGGCACTTTCGTCGTGTCCCAGGGATTTTTCACCGCGCCATAGAAGCTGGTTTCGTTGGACGAACCCATGGCGAACTCGTCCATATTCGTCTTGCCCAGCATGACGGCGCCGGCGGCATTGAATTTTTCGATGACGGCGGCGTTATAGGGCGAGATGAAGCTGTCCAGCATTTTCGAGGCGCAGGTGGTCTTCACGCCTTCGGTGCAGAAAATGTCTTTCTGCGCGAAAGGAATGCCGGTGAGCGCGCCGGCTTTACCGGCGGCGCGGGCGGCGTCGGCGGCATCGGCCTGCTTCAATGCCAGCTCATCGCAGACGGTGATGAAGCTGTTGAGGCCACCGTCGTATTGCTTGATGCGGGCCAGGAAGTGCTGCGTGAGTTCGCGGCTGGAGTATTCCTTGGCGGTGAGGCCGGCGGAAAGCTCGGCTAGGGTTTTGCTGTGCAGTTCAGATGACATCGTTGGAGTTTCTCCGGCGTCCCCTCATCCGCCCTTCGGGCACCTTCTCCCGGGGGGAGAAGGGAAGGAGGGGGCAGCGCTTTGCGCTGTTACTCAATAACTTTGGGAACGAGATACAGCCCGGCTTCGGTGGCCGGGGCGATGGCCTGGTAGGCCTCGCGGTGGTTGGTCTCGGTGACCACGTCGTCGCGTAGCGGCTGGGTGGCGTCCATGGGGTGGGCCATGGGGGTGATGCCGGCCGTATCGGCGGCCTGCAGGCGGTCAATCATGCCAAGGATGTCGTTGAGGCGGTCGGTGACGCGGCCTTCTTCATCGGCGGTCAGCTCAAGGCGGGCCAGATGGGCGATCTTGGCCACGTCGGTGGCGGTCAGGGCCATGGGAATGCTCGGGGGGGAAATTGTTGGAAACGCGTAAGGCTGGGCAAATTAGCACAGTTCGCGGCTTGTCCAAAGGACCCCGTTTGTTTAGAGTTAGCCGCATTTTTAAGGGACCTCCGGCCTTGCCCGGCGCGGGTTTGCGCCAGACCGGGGTGGGGGCCACCAGGACATCCGGACCGTCTTGCCTCTTCCATGCCGTGGGGCCGGCCCGGGCCTCGCTGCAACGCGACTCACATCAGGTTTTCCGTTCTCATGCTGCCCATCCTCAAGAGCTTCCTCGGCCTTTTCTCTTCCGACCTCGCCATCGACCTCGGCACCGCCAACACCCTCATCTATGTGCCCGAGCGCGGCATCGTGCTGAACGAGCCGTCGGTGGTGGCCATACGCCAGAGCGGCAACAGCAAGACCGTGGCGGCCGTGGGTGTGGATGCCAAGCGTATGCTGGGCCGTACCCCGGGCAACATCTCTGCCATCCGCCCCCTCAAGGACGGCGTCATCGCCGACTTCGAAGTGACGGAGAAGATGCTGCAGTTCTTCATCAAGAAGGTGCACGAGAAGGGCATGCTGCCCCCGCGTCCGCGCGTCCTGGTCTGCGTGCCTTGCAAATCCACGCTGGTCGAACGCCGCGCCATCCGTGAATCCGTGCTGGGTGCCGGTGCCCGCGAAGTGCGTCTGATCGAAGAGCCCATGGCCGCCGCCATCGGCGCCGGCCTGCCGGTCGAACAGGCCTGCGGCTCCATGGTGGTGGACATCGGTGGCGGCACCACCGAGATCGCCGTCATCTCCCTGTCCGGCTCCGTGCTCTTCGACTCCGTGCGCATAGGCGGCGACCTCTTCGACGACTGCATCGTGTCCTATGTGCGCCGCCAGCATGGCTGCCTCATCGGTGAATCCACCGCCGAACGCATCAAGCAGGAAATCGGCACCGCCTTCCAGGGCGGCGAGCTGCGCGAGATCGAAGTGCGCGGCCGCAACCTGGCCGAAGGGGTGCCGCGCTCCTTCACCCTGAATTCCGATGAAATCCTGGGTGCCCTGCAGGACCCGCTGACCGGCATCGTCACTGCGGTGAAGAGCGCCCTGGAGCAGACCCCCGCCGAACTCTCCGCCGACATCGCCGAACGCGGCATGGTGCTGACGGGTGGCGGCGCGCTGCTGCGCGATCTGGACAAGCTGCTGTCCAAGGAAACCGGCCTGCCTGTCATCGTGGCCGAAGACCCGCTGACCTGCGTGGCTCGTGGCGGCGGTCGTGCACTGGAATTCATGGACAACCCTGCATACGACATGCTGTTTGTCGACTGATGTCGTGTTGTGAGGAAAAGCCGGCTGCTGCCGGCTTTTTGCTTTAATCTCCGGGCAGGGCCGATTCAGGAAGG
>DASUXS010000351.1:0-3371 GCA_036377855.1 Moraxellaceae bacterium | reverse complement strand
CGAGATGTCTCGCGTGGGAATGGCGACGCTCTCGCCGTGCTCCATGTCGGTGATGGAGCGGCGGGTCACGGCATCGGCAACGGCCTCCTTGATCTGCTGGCGATAGCGTTCCAGGAAGCGCTGGCGGTTGACCGTGCTCTTGTTACGGCCATTCAGGCGACGGTCGATGATATAGGACATGGGTCCTCGCTACGTCTTGTTCCCGTGCCGCAAGCGGGACGGGCAAGGGTGGGCCGGCATGCTGCCCTCCCAGCCGGCCGCGCCGGCGCCTGGCGGCACCGGGCGGGCCTTATGTCTTACTGCGCCTTGCGGACGCGCAGGTACCACTCGGATAGCAGGCGAACCTGCTTTTCAGTGTAGCCGCGCTCAACCATGCGCCTGACGAAATCCTGGTGCTTCTGCTGATCGTTCTTGGAAGCCTTGGGATTGAAGGAAATGACCGGCAGCAGGTCTTCGGTGTTCGAGAACATCTTCTTCTCGATCACGCTGCGCAGCTTTTCATAGGAGAGCCAGCTCGGGTTCACGCCGTTGTTGTTGGCGCGGGCGCGAAGGACGAAGTTGACCACCTCGTTTCGGAAATCCTTGGGGTTGGAGATTCCCGCCGGCTTCTCGATCTTCTCCAGTTCCTCGTTGAGCGCGGCGCGGTTGAAGATCTCGCCGGTGTCCGGATCCCGGAACTCCTGGTCCTGGATCCAGAAGTCGGCGTACTGGACATAGCGGTCGAAGATGTTCTGCCCGTACTCGGAGTAGGATTCGAGATAGGCGGTCTGGATCTCCTTTCCGATGAACTCGATGTAGCGCGGGGCCAGGAACTCCTTGAGAAAGCGCAGGTAGCGGTCCTGCTGGTCCTGCGGGAATTGCTCCTGCTCGATCTGGGTCTCCAGCACATGGAGGAGGTGCACCGGATTGGCCGCGACCTCCGAGTGGTCATAGTTGAATACGCGCGAGAGGATCTTGAAGGCAAAGCGCGTGGACAGGCCGTTCATGCCCTCGTCGACGCCCGCGCCATCTCGGTATTCCTGGTAGGACTTGGCCTTGGGGTCGGTGTCCTTGAGGTTTTCGCCGTCGTAGATGCGCATCTTGGAGTAGAGGCTGGAGTTTTCCGGTTCCTTGAGCCGCGACAGCACGGAGAACTGCGCCAGCATGCGCAGCGTGTCCGGTGCGCAGGGCTCGGCACGCAGCGAGGAGTTGTCCAGCAGCTTCTGGTAGATGTCGATTTCTTCGGTGACGCGCAGGCAGTAGGGCACCTTCACGATGTAGACGCGGTCTATGAAGGCTTCGTTGTTCTTGTTGTTGCGGAAAGTCTGCCACTCGGCTTCGTTGGAGTGCGCCAGCACCACACCGTCGAAAGGAATGGGGCCTATGGCCTCGGTGCCGTTGTAATTGCCTTCCTGCGTGGCCGTCAGCAAGGGGTGCAGCACCTTGATGGGGGCCTTGAACATTTCCACGAATTCCATGAGGCCACGGTTGGATTTGGCCAGGCCGCCGGAATAGGCATAGGCATCGGGATCGTTCTGCGCGAAGTCTTCCAGCTTGCGGATGTCCACCTTGCCCACCAGCGCGGAAATGTCCTGGTTGTTTTCGTCGCCCGGCTCCGTCTTGGAAACGGCGATCTGGTCCAGGATGCTGGGCTTGAGCTTGACCACGCGGAACTGGCGTATGTCGCCGCCGTATTCCTTGAGGCGCTTCACCGCCCAGGGCGACATCACGCCGCGCAGATAGCGTTTGGGAATCTTGTATTCCTGTTCGAGGATGTCGCCGTCTTCATCGACATTGAAAAGGTTCAGCGGCGATTCATTCACCGGTGAGCCCTTGATGGCGTAGAAGGGCATTTTCTCCATCAGGGATTTCAGGCGTTCGGCCAGCGAGGATTTGCCGCCGCCCACGGGGCCCAGCAGGTAAAGGATCTGTTTCTTTTCTTCCAGGCCCTGCGCGGCATGCTTGAAATAGGAAACCACCTGCTCGATGACTTCCTCCATGCCGTAGAACTCGGTGAAGGCCGGATAAAGTTTGATGATCTTGTTGGAGAAGATGCGCGAGAGGCGAGGGTCGCGCGAGGTGTCGACCAGTTCCGGTTCGCCGATGGCGAGCAGCAGGCGCTCAGCCGCAGTGGCGTAGGCGGCGGGATCGTTCTTGCAGAGTTCGAGATATTCTTCGAGGGAGTATTCTTCCTCGCGAGCCTGGTCGAAACGTTCCTGGTAGTGACGGAATATGCTCATGAACCCACCTCTGTTTTGCTCTGTTTAGCGGCAACATCGATGAAAGAACTACAAACCGTATGACTTGAGATTAGCCCCAAACCTACCAGGACGGGCAAGCGTTATTTGCGTTTTTTTGTGAGGCGGGCGTGTGACGCTGCCATGACGCGATGAGGCTCGCGCTTGCACACGCCGCTGGTCGTTCATGGCGGGCCGCCGGTCGAGCCCGCATGATGCCTGTGGATATGTCGCGGCATGCGGCAGTGGTGGGGAACAGCGGAATATGCAGCAGCTTTTTTCAGTCGCTGAAACCGGCGGCGGCCACGCAGCCGCGGCGGCTGCGGAAGAGGCGGCCGTCGTCGACACGATAGGCGCTGAGGTGGCCGCCCCAGACACAGCCGGTGTCCAGTCCGACAATGCGTTTGCTGCCGGTCACGCCATTGAGGGCAGCCCAGTGGCCAAACAGCACGCGGCCCGTGGTCAGCGCGGGATTGGGCAGGCTGAACCAGGGATAGAGGCCCTCGGGCACCGTGGTCAGGTCTTCCTTGAAGGCGAAATCCATATGCCCGCCGACACTGACCAGGCGCATGCGGGTGAGGAAGTTGGTGATGACGCGCAGCCGGGTGGGGCCCTTGAGGTCGTCGCTCCAGGCATCCGGCTCGTTGCCATACATATTGCCGAGAAAGTCTGCGATATCAGGGCTTTGCAGGGCGGCTTCGACTTCGCGGGCGCATTTGCGGGTCTGTTTCTGCGACCAGCCGGGCGGGATGCCGGCATGGGTGAGGATGCAGTCGTAGTCGCCGTCTTCCAGGCAGAGGGGGCGCTGGCGCAGCCAGTCCATCAGCGCGTCGCGGTCGGGGGCCCCGAAGATGGGCTGGGTCAGGTCGCGGGCCTTGGGCTTGCTGATGCCGTAATGCGCGGCCAGCAGGTGCAGGTCGTGGTTGCCCAGCACGGTTTCGGCGGCCTTGCCCAGGGCTTTGACCCGGCGCAGGACGCCCAGGGAGTCGGGGCCGCGGGCGACGAGGTCGCCAGCAAACCACAGGCGGTCCTGGCGGGGATCAAAGGCGATCAGGTCCAGCAGGTCGTCCAGGGCTTCCAGGCAGCCCTGCACATCGCCTATGGCATAGAGCGCCATCAGGCCGGGACTCCGGCAGGGGGAATTGCGGGTAGCAC
>DASUXS010000350.1:0-7073 GCA_036377855.1 Moraxellaceae bacterium | reverse complement strand
GTGGTGGTGGGCATCAAGCTTCTGGTGGATGCCGTCCTGGGCTGGTAAGGGCTTGGTAATCAGGGCTTGGTAATCTGGTTATAACTGCATAAGGATTTATTCTTTTTAAAGTTTTCATCGTCACAATACGATCAGCCCCGTAGCCACTTCTTCTTCCGTTATCGGGGTATGACATGAAAATCGCTTTCTCCCGCCTGGGTGTTGCCGCGCTGGCCCTGGCCCTTGGACTGTCCTCGGCTGTGGCCTCGGCCGCCGAAGTCAGCCTGCTCAACGTTTCCTACGATCCCACCCGCGAGCTCTACCAGGACTACAACCAGGCCTTCGCCAAGTACTGGAAGACCAAGACCGGTGACGACGTCGTGGTCAAGCAGTCCCACGGCGGCTCCGGCAAGCAGGCCCGCTCCGTCATCGACGGTCTCGAAGCCGACGTGGTGACCCTGGCCCTGGCCGGCGACATCGATCCGCTGGCCAGCAAGGCCAAGCTGCTGGACGAAGGCTGGGCCAAGCGCTACCCGCACAACAGCGCCCCCTACACCTCCACCATCGTGTTCCTGGTGCGCAAGGGCAACCCCAAGGCCATCAAGGACTGGAATGACCTGGTGAAGCCGGGCATAGGCGTCATCACCCCGAATCCCAAGACCTCCGGCGGCGCCCGCTGGAATTACCTGGCCGCCTGGGGCTATGCCCTGCGCCAGCCGGGTGGCAATTCCGACAAGGCCAAGGCCTTCGTGAAGAAGCTGTTCCAGAACGTGCCCGTGCTGGATTCCGGTGCCCGTGGCTCCACCACCACCTTCGTCGAGCGTGGCATTGGTGACGTGCTGCTGGCCTGGGAAAACGAAGCTTTCCTGGCGGTGAAGGAACTGGGTCCGGACAAGGTGGACATCGTGGTGCCCTCCGTCAGCATCCTGGCGGAGCCGCCGGTTGCCGTGGTCGACCGCAATGCCAAGAAGCATGGCACCACCGAAGTGGCCAAGGCCTATCTGCAGTATCTCTACAGCCCGGAAGGCCAGGAAATCGCCGCGCGCAATTTCTACCGTCCCACGGATGCCAAGGTGGCTGCCAAGTACGAAAAGCAGTTCCCCAAGATCAAGCTCTTCACCATCGCTGATTTCGGTGGCTGGAGCCGTGCCCAGGAAGCCCATTTCGCTGACGGCGGTACCTTCGACGAAATCTACGTTCCCGGCAAGAAATAAGACGCTGGCCTGACCGTCATCCCCGCGCCGCGGGGATGACGCGTCCCTCCAGCGGCATTCCCCCTGAATTCCCGTTTTTAGTGGAGCAGTAAAAATGAGCATCGAAGCCGTCAATGTCCGCAACCAGTTCCGCGGTCGCGTGAAAGAAATCATCACCGGCCCGGTGGTGTCTGAAGTGGAAGTGGAAACGCCTTTCGGCATCGTCACCTCCGTCATCACCACCCGCTCGGTCAAGGACCTGAACCTGGCCGTAGGCACCGAAGTCGTGGCCCTGGTGAAGTCCACCGAAGTGGCCCTGGCCATCCTCTGATCTTTCAAGTCGTCATTACCGGGCAAATCGTCCTTACAGGGGTAAGCAACATGAACAAGAAGGGACTGTCGCGCTTTGCGCTGACGGCGGCAGCGCTGCTGCTGGCCCAGTCGGTTTCCGCCGGCACCACGCTGCTCAACGTTTCCTATGACGTGACGCGTGAATTCTTCAAGGATTACAACGACGCCTTCATCGCCTACTGGCAGAAGAAGGGCGGTGAAACGCTGACGATAAACCAGTCGCATGGCGGTTCCAGCAAGCAGGCCCGTGCCGTGGCCGATGGCCTGGAAGCCGATGTGGTGACTTTCAACCAGTCCAACGACATCGACCTCCTGGCGGACAAGGAACTGCTGCCCAAGGACTGGGTGAAGAAATACCGCGACAACAGCTCGCCCTTCACCTCCACCATCGTGTTCCTGGTGCGCAAGGGCAACCCCAAGGCCATCAAGGATTGGGACGACCTGGTGAAGCCGGGGACGCAGGTCATCATCCCCAATCCCAAGACCTCGGGTAACGGCCGTTACACCTATCTGGCGGCTTGGGTGTATGCCCGCCAGAAGAGCAACAACGACGTGAAGGCTATCGAGTTTGAACAGAAGCTGTTCAACAACGTGCCGGTGCTGGACACCGGTGGCCGTGGTGCCACCACCACCTTCGCGCAGCGCAATATCGGTGACGTGCTGGTGACTTTCGAGAACGAAGCTTTCCTGACGCAGAAAGAACTGCCGGAAGCCAATCTGGAAATCGTCTATCCCTCCGTCAGCATCCTGGCCGAACCGCCGGTGGCCGTGGTGGACAAATATGCGACCAAGCACAAGACACTGAAGCAGTCGCGCGCCTACCTGGAATACCTGTATTCGCCGGAAGCCCAGGCGCTGGCGGCCAAGCACTTCCTGCGTCCGCGTGATCCGGCGGTGCTCAAGGCCAATGCCAATCTCTTCAAGCCCATCAAGCTGGTCAGCATCGACGCGCTGGGTGGCTGGAAGAAGGTGCAGAACGTGCATTTCGCCGACGGCGGCCTGTTCGACCAGATCTACATCCCGGCCGCGAAGTAAGCGCAGTCACTACCGGGCGTCATTACTGAAAAAAGGAAGGCGGCATCATGAGCGCAGTCATTCTGCTGATACACGAACACGAGCTGGCACGACGCTTTGTGTCGCATGTGCTGGAGCAGCAGGGCGGCTATATCGTGATCGCCGCCGGCGACAGCGACGAGGCGCTGCAGTTCCTGCACCAGCAGGAGCCCGCGCTTATCCCCGACGTGCTGGTGGCCGGCAGCCGCCAGCATGCCGCGGTGCTGGCCTCGCCGCTGCGCCGGCACCTGCCGGACTCGCGTCGCCTGCCGGTGCTGGTGCTGGATGAGGTGCCCGGCCTGGTGATCGCGCCGGCGGTGCAGAAGGTGGCGGCGGAGCCGCGCGAGCTGCTGCTCAAGCTCAAGGCCGTGCTGCGCCCCGTGCCCTCTGAACAGCTGCCGCTGGAGCGCGAGGGCCTGCGCCTGGATCCCGCCCAGCAGCAGGCCTTTGTCGGCCACCTGCATCTCAACCTGACGCCGCTGGCCTTCCGCCTGCTGTACTTCCTCATGGGGCATCCGGGCCGCGTCTATTCCCGCGCCCAGCTGCTGGAGACGGTGTGGGCGGACCAGGGCTTCGTCGAAGAGCGCACGGTGGACGTGCATGTCTACCGCCTGCGCAACCAGCTCGCGCGCTATGGCTACGGCCACCTCATCGAGGCGGTGCGCGGCAGTGGCTACCGTTTCACCAGCGAGGCGCCGCGCAAGCGCAGCGGCAAGGTCGAAGGCATACGTTTCGCCTCTTGAGCGGGCTGCCAGCTGCTGGTTTTTTCATCAGTGATATAACCAAATGAAAGCAGGGCCCAACTTAACGGTATTTCTGTTGTCATTTCCGCGTCGCTAGAGTGCGCGCAGTTCACTGGTTTCATTGAATTTTTGGGGTCAGCCGATTTATGTCTTTGTCATCATGGCGCAAACCCAGCGTCCTGCCCGGCTTCGGGCTGACCATGGGCTTCACCATCCTCTACCTCAGCCTGCTGGTCCTGATCCCGCTGTCCGGCCTGTTCTGGAAAAGCGCTTCCCTGACCTGGACGGACTTCATAGACACCGTCCTGTCGCCGCGCGTGCTGGCTTCCTACCGCCTGAGCTTCGGGGCCGCCTTCATAGGCGCCGTCATCAATGCCGTGTTCGGCTTCCTGGTGGCCTGGGTGCTAGTGCGTTACCGCTTTCCCGGCAAGCGCTTCCTGGATGCGCTGGTCGACCTGCCCTTTGCCCTGCCCACCGCGGTGGCCGGCATCGCGCTGACCACGCTCTTCGTGCCCAATGGCTGGATAGGCCAGTACCTGGAGCCGCTGGGCATCAAGGTCGCCTTCACGCCCCTGGGCGTGGTGATCGCGCTCACCTTCATCGGCCTGCCCTTCGTGGTGCGCACGCTGCAGCCGGTGCTGGAAGACCTGGAAATCGAAGTGGAAGAAGCCGCGGTCAGCCTGGGTGCCAACCGCTGGCAGACGTTTTCCCGGGTGATCTTCCCGGCCGTGCTGCCGGCACTGATCACCGGTTTTGCGCTGGCTTTCGCCCGTGCCGTGGGTGAATACGGTTCGGTGATCTTCATTGCCGGCAACATGCCCATGATTTCGGAAATCACGCCGCTGCTCATCATCACCAAGCTGGAGCAGTACAACTATGCCGGGGCCACGGCCATCGCGCTGGTCATGCTGCTGATTTCCTTCTTCATGCTACTGGCCATCAACGGCCTGCAGGCCTGGAGCCAGCGCCGCCACGGCCGCGCCTGAGTCTGAGATAGAGAATTCCCATGTCGGCATCCATACATTCCTCGGTCACCTCGGCCAAACGCAGCAGCGCCACCAGCGAAAGCTGGTGGGTGAAGGGCCTGCTCATCGGCATTGCCCTGCTGTTCCTTTCCCTGTTCCTGCTGGCGCCGCTGGCCGCTGTTTTCGTGGAAGCGTTCCGCAAGGGCAGCGAGGCCTATGTCCTGGCGCTCAAGGATCCGGATGCGCTCTCGGCCATCAAGCTCACGCTGATTGCCGCGGCCATTTCCGTGCCGCTGAACCTGGTGTTCGGCGTGGCGGCTTCCTGGGCCATCGCCAAATTCGAATTCCGCGGCAAGCAGCTGCTGATCACGCTCATCGACCTGCCTTTTGCGGTGTCGCCGGTGATCGCCGGCCTCATCTATGTGCTGCTCTTCGGCGCCCAGGGCCTGTTCGGCGAGTGGCTGTACGAGCATGACATCAAGATCCTGTTCGCCGTGCCGGGCATCGTGCTGGCCACGCTGTTCGTGACCTTCCCCTTTGTCGCGCGCGAACTGATCCCGCTGATGCAGGCGCAGGGCACGGAAGAGGAAGAGGCGGCGATCACGCTGGGCGCTTCCGGTTTCAAGACCTTCTGGCGCGTGACCCTGCCCAATATCAAATGGGGCATCCTGTACGGCGTCATCCTCTGCAATGCGCGTGCGATGGGTGAATTCGGCGCGGTGTCGGTGGTATCCGGCCATATCCGCGGCCTCACCAACACCATGCCGCTGCAGGTCGAGATCCTCTACAACGAATACAACTTCGTGGCCGCGTTTGCCGTGGCCTCGCTGCTGGCCTTCCTGGCGCTGGTCACCCTGGTGATCAAGAGCCTGGCCGAGTGGCAGCTGGCCAAGGAGCTGCAGGCCCTGCGTTCCGGCTACCAAGAATCCGCCCCCACGAATTAACAGGCGATCCGTCATGAGCATCGATATCCGCAATATCAACAAGCGCTTTGGTGACTTCGTCGCCCTGGACAACGTCAACCTCACCGTCGACTCCGGCGAGCTGGTGGCCCTGCTGGGTCCGTCCGGCTGCGGCAAGACCACGCTGCTGCGCATCATCGCCGGCCTGGAAACCCAGGACAGCGGCAGCATCCTCTTCCATGGCGAAGACACCACGGACCAGCACGTGCGCGATCGCCAGGTCGGCTTCGTGTTCCAGCACTACGCCCTGTTCCGCCACATGACCGTGTTCGAGAACGTGGCCTTCGGCCTGCGTGTGCGTCCGCGCAAGCAGCGCCCCTCCGAGGCCGAGATCCGCAAGAAGGTGAACTCGCTGCTGGAGCTGGTGCAGCTGGGCTGGCTGGCCGACCGCTATCCCAGCCAGTTGTCCGGTGGCCAGCGCCAGCGTATCGCCCTGGCCCGCGCCTTGGCGGTGGAGCCCAAGATGCTGCTGCTGGACGAGCCCTTCGGCGCCCTCGACGCCAAGGTGCGCAAGGACCTGCGCCGCTGGCTGCGCCAGCTGCATGACGAAATCCATGTCACCTCGGTGTTCGTGACCCATGACCAGGAGGAGGCCCTGGAAGTGGCCGACCGCATCGTGGTGCTGAACAAGGGCCATATCGAGCAGGTGGGCACCCCGGACGAGGTCTACCAGAATCCGGCCAGTCCCTTCGTCTACAGCTTCCTGGGCAGCGTCAACCTGTTCAGCGGCCGCGTGGACCAGGGCTGGGCCGACATCGGCGGCCTGCGCCTGCCGGCCGAGGAGCATGCCGGTGCCGAGGGTTCCCAGGCCGTGGCCTATGTGCGCCCGCATGACATCGAGCTGTCGCGCCAGCCGCTGGAGGAGGGCCTGGTCGGCAAGGTCGAGGAAGTCCGCCGTCTGGGCGGCCTGGTGCGCCTGGTGCTGGCCCATGGTTCGGAAAAGGTGGAGGTCGAGCTGTCGCGCGAGCGCTACCAGGTCGAAGCGGTGGACGTGGGCGACCAGGTCTACTTCCGGCCGCGCAAGGCCCGGGTTTTCCTGGCCGACGAAAGCGCCAAACAGGAAGGCGATTACGCCATCTGAGGCAGCGCCCCGGGGTGTACAGAGGCTGACCCGCCGCTCATGCCCCAAGTTGCAGTAGCTCGTCAGAAAATTACGCTAAGCCCTTGTCGCGACTTGAATCACGGCAGGGGCTTTTCATTGGGCCTCATATAGCAGGCCCCGGAAAACTATGTTAAAACGGTGCGGACCTGTCGTTTCAGGCCGCGTGGCCTGACCGCTGGTGTTCCTGTTTTTCCATGCCCGAAGCAGGTCGCACAAAGGCCTCACCTGTACCTATCCGGGTACCTGCATAGATAGAAGGCTGCTCCAAAATGTCAGAAGAGAATTTCGACGGTTTGAAGGTCATGGTGATCGACGATTCCAAGACGATACGCCGTACCGCTGAAACCCTGCTGCAAAAAGCCGGTTGCACCGTGATCACCGCCACCGACGGTTTCGATGCCCTGGCCAAGATCGCGGACTCCAATCCCGCCATCATCTTCGTCGACATCATGATGCCGCGCCTCGATGGTTATCAGACCTGTGCGCTCATCAAGAACAACTCGGCATTCAAGGCCACGCCGGTGATCATGCTCTCCTCCAAGGACGGGCTGTTCGACAAGGCCAAGGGCCGCATCGTCGGTTCCGACGAATACCTCACCAAGCCTTTCAGCAAGGAAGAGTTGCTGGGCGCCATTCGCCAGCATGTTCAGGTCAAGGCCTGAGAAAAAGAATTAGCGGGGGAGCCGGACCATGGCACGCATTCTGATCGTTGATGACTCACCCAC
>DASUXS010000349.1:0-6651 GCA_036377855.1 Moraxellaceae bacterium | reverse complement strand
TCTCGTTGGACGTGATGGTCTGCTCTTCCACGGCGGAGGCGATGGAGCCCTGCACCTGGCTGATGTGATGGATCACCTCGCTGATACGCGCGATGCCATCGACAGCACCCTTCACTCCACCTTGAATGGCCTCGATCTTCTGGCCTATGTCCTCGGTGGCGCGCGCGGTTTCCTTGGCCAGCTCCTTCACTTCATTGGCCACCACCGCGAAGCCGCGTCCCGCTTCACCCGCACGCGCCGCTTCAATGGTGGCGTTGAGGGCCAGCAGGTTGGTCTGCTGCGCGATGCCGGTGATGACCTTGATCACCTTGCCGATTTCCGCGCTGCTGATGCCGAGGCTGCTGATGGTGGTGTTGGTGCCTTCGGCAATGCGCACGGCTTCATCGGCCACACGCGCCGCATCGTTGGCGTTCTTGGCGATCTCCTTGATGCTGGAGCCCATTTCCTCGATACCGCTGGACACCGCCTGCACGCTCTTGTTGATCTCTTCGGCGGCGGTCGCCACCGAGGTTGCCTGCGAGGAAGCTTCCTGGGCGAAGGAGGACATCTGCGCACTGGTGCTGATCATGGCGTCGGAGGAGGTGGCGATGACGCCCACCGAATCGCGTATGCGCTCTTCCAGCGTGACCTTCTCGGTGATGATTTCCCAGGTCAGCATGGGGCCTATGTAATTGCCCTGCGCATCCATGATGGCGCTCACCAGCAGGTCCAGCTTTTCCGGGCCCACGGTGATCACGGTGCGGTGCGGCAGGTTCTTCGGATCGGCAAGAATGCGCCGCTGGTGCGCCGGATTCTTGTGGAAGATGTCGATATTGGTACCGACCATGTCCGCCGCCTTGACCTTGATGTACTGCTCGATACGGCTGAGGGTGCGGGTGGCGGCCGGATTGATGTAGACCACGGTGAGGTCGCGGTCGCAGAGGAAGACGTTGGTGGGCATCTGCTCCACCATATTGGTGAGGCGCTGGATTTCATTCTGCTGGCGCAGCTCGGCGGTGACATCTTCCCAGCACACGGTATAGCCCACCAGCTTCTTGCCGCCGTTGTAGACGGCATTGATGCGGGTGCGCAGGGTGATGCCACCGAAAGAGAAGTCGGCGGAATGCGGCAATACATTCGGGCTGCGCAGGATGGTTTCCACGCGCTTGGGATCACGGTGGAAACGGTGGATATGACCGTTGAGGATGTCTTCGAAACGCACGCCGAAGGCCTGCTGTATGGGACCGGCGATGGTGCGCAGGGTCTCCAGGGCGCGCGGATTGATGTAGACGATGTAAAGGTCGGTGTTGGCGACGAAGACATTGGTCTGCAGGCTGTCGACGATGCCGCGCATGCCGGACAACTCGCCCAGCAGCTCGCTGGTCTTTTCCTGGTTCAGGCCCAGTTCTTTTGCAATGGTAGCTGATTCAGACATGGCGGCCTCCTTGGCCTTGGCTGTGCCTTTTTTGGTGATGATGTCTTCCGACAGGGGGCCGACGGCGCTCATGACAGCGTCCACCAGGTCTTTTTCCACGCCCAGGTGTTCCAGCGTGGCCTGCAGATGGGTGGCAACGCG
The DNA here is from genome assembly GCA_036377855.1 of Moraxellaceae bacterium. Taxonomy (GTDB): domain Bacteria; phylum Pseudomonadota; class Gammaproteobacteria; order Pseudomonadales; family Moraxellaceae; genus UBA2031. The sequence goes on along the minus strand of DASUXS010000349.1, from coordinate 5,096 downwards.
GCCGAAATGCTCGGCCGTGATGTTGAAACGGGCATGCACCTCCTTCATGGGAGGGCCTTCATAGACTTCGCCGCCACCCAGAGCCTGGGTGAAGAAATCCACCTGCATCTGCTTCAGGTGCGGCATGCGCTTGACCTTGAAGAAAGGCGCCAGCAGCGTGTCGTCCATCACGCGCCGGTAGAATTCCTCGACCGTGGCTTCGATGGCGGGTGCACCGCCCAGAAGTTCAAAGAGCGACAGCGACTCCCTGGACCGCGTTATCGGCGAACGCGACTTGACTCTATCCGTCATTTTTATTCCCCCAGAACGCTCTTCTTGTTGTCGGGCTTGCGCCCCGTTTTGTTGCCAGGCTTGCGCGCTGTCGTGCGGTGTTGTTATCAGGCTTCTGCCACGCTCACCGAGCGCAGGCAGGATTCGTCATCCAGCATGCGGTGCACATCCACCAGCAGCAGCAGCTTGCCTTCCAGCGCACTGATGCCGCGTATGAATTCCCGGGCCACGCCCTGCAGCGTCTCCGGCGGACGCTCCACGGCCTCTTCGTTCACCGGCACCACATCGCCGATGCGGTCCACCAGCAGGCTGACCTCGCTGCTTTCGTGGCGTATCACCAGGTTCATTTTTTCTTCGGTCTGCTGTGCGGCTTCGGAACGCAGCACACGGCTGACATCCACGGCGGTGACAATCTGGCCGCGCAGGTTCATGAGGCCGGCCACGGCCACCGGCGCCAGCGGCGCCCGCGTCAGCGGCTGGCTCTGCAGCACTTCCTGCACATCGGCCACGGGAATGCCGTAGAACTGGTCACCGATGAAAAAGGTGCAATAGAGGTTTTCCTGGTTCATGACAGGCGCGCTCCGGAAGGCATGACGGAGCGGTCCACATGCAGCAGGCCGTCACTGGAAAGATTCATGACCTCGTCCATGTTGATGAGGTCGGTGACACGGCCCTGCACCACGGCGGAACCACGCACCACCTGCAGGCCGCTCTTGCGCGCGAAGGTGGTGATTTCCTCTTCGACGATGTCCAGGATGCCGTCCACCACCAGGCCCACCATGCCGGCATCGCTGGAATGCACCACCACCTGGATGTACTGGCTTGCCGCTGCCGTCTGTTCCAGGCGCATCAGGCCGCCTATGCGCACCAGCGGCAGGATCTGGTCGCGGTACTGCACCACTTCCTTGCCGCAGGAATGTTCGATGGCGGAAACGGCGAACTCCTCGAGACGCTGCACGCAGCCCAGCGGGATGGCGCCCTGACCGTTCTCGCCGATACGGAAGAGCAGCAGGGAATGACGATCATGGTTGCCGGCATTGACCGCTTCCTGCACCTTGCTCCAGGCGCTGCTCTGCTGGCTTTCCAGCAGCACATGCGCACGCTGCGCGATGGCCACGGCATCCAGGATGAGGGCGACGCGGCCGTCGCCCATGATGGTGGCGCCGGCAAAGCAGTTCACATGCTTGAAATGGCGGCCCAGCGGCTTGACCACGATTTCCTCGGTGTCGCGCACGGTGTCCACCAGCAGGCCGAATTCACGGCTGTCCGCCTGCAGCACCAGGATGTGCACGGCACTCTCCTCGCTGCGCGGCGGCAGGCCCAGCACCTGGCGCAGGTCCACCAGCGGCAGCAGTTTTCCACGCAGGCGGTAGACCAGGGACTCGTGCACCGGCTCTATGCGCTGGCGGCGTTCGTCACCGTCGAGACGCACGATTTCCAGCAGGTTCACCTGCGGAATGGCATAGCGTTCGTCATGGCAGGTGGTGACCAGCGCGGGAATGATGGCCAGCGTGAGGGGAATCTTGACCTTGAAGGAGGTGCCCTGGCCGCGCCGCGTCTGTATGTCCACGGTGCCGCCGACGCGCTCGACATTGTTGCGCACCACGTCCAGGCCGACACCGCGGCCGGAAATGCTGGTGACCTGCGCCGCCGTGGAAAATCCCGGCAGGAAGAGCAGGTCCAGGATTTCGCGTTCATTCATCTGCGCTGCCTGTTCCTGGCGGATGATGCCGCGGGTCATGGCGCGGTCCAGCACCGCATCCAGGTCGACACCGGCGCCATCGTCGCTGATTTCCACGATGACATAGCCGCTTTCATGGAAGGCGCGCAGGCGCAGCAGGCCGGTTTCCGGCTTGCCCTGCTTCACGCGCTGCTCCGGCATTTCCAGGCCATGGTCCACGGCATTGCGCAGCAGGTGGGTGAGCGGATCCTTGATGGCCTGCAGCAGGCTGCGGTCGAGTTCGGTGTCGCCGCCCTCGCGTTCCAGCCTGACCTGTTTGCCGGTATGCAGCTCCAGGTCGCGCACCAGGCGCGGAAAGGCGCTCCATACCGTGCTGATGGGCTGCATGCGTGTCTTCATCACGCCTTCCTGCAACTCGGTGGTGATGAGGTTGAGGCGCTGCGAAGCACTGGTCAGGACCTGGTCGCCCTGGTTGCCGGCATATTGCAGGATCTGGTTGCGGGTGAGCACCAGCTCGCCCACCACATTCATGAGCTTGTCCAGCAGGCCGACATCCACGCGTATGGCGGAATCGGCAATGCTGCTGGAGCGGTCGGCCTCCTCGACGGCCTGCACGGGCTCCGGCGTGGCGGCTTTCGGCCGTTCCTTGCCATCGCGCAGGAAATGGAATTTTTCGATCAGGGCGCTGTGTTCGTCTTCGCCTTCCACGCCGGTCTGCTCGATCAGCGCCAGCATGTGACGCACGGCATCGATGAGCTCGAAGAGCGCGCTGGTGAGTTCGCGCGACATGCCGATATGGCCGTCGCGCAGCAGCGCCATCACGTCTTCGGCGGCATGCGTGAGCGACTCCATGCGGTTGAAACCGAAAAAGCCGCAGGTGCCCTTGATGGTATGCACGGAGCGGAAGGCCCGCGCCAGCGTGTTCGCATCCTGCGGCGTGCGTTCCAGCACCACCAGGTCTTCTTCCAGGTGGGCCAGGTTCTCCGTGCTTTCAACGAGGAAGGCGCGCAGTGTCTCGTCCATTCCACTCATGCTGGCCGTCCTTAGCGCGTGATGGATTTGCGCAGGTAGACAATGCGCAGCACCGCCTGCACATCCACATCCTGCGGCGGTTTGGTGAGGTAGTTGTCACAGCCGGCGATATGGCCGAGGTGGTGGTCATTGCCGGACTTGAGGCTGGAAAGCATGGCCACGCGCGTCTTGCGTATGGCCTTGATCTGGCGGCAGGCTTCGTGGCCGCCCATGCCGGGCATGACCACATCGAGGAAAACCAGGTCGTAGGCCTTGTGTTCGACGCAGGCCACGGCCTGTTCGCCGGTACCCGCCTCGTCTATGGAAATCCGGAAGGAATCACCGGCCAGTTCGGTGAGCTTAGCCTTCATGTACTGTCGTACGGCTGCACTGTCGTCCACGACCAGGATGTCCAGCTGCACCTTGCGCTCCTGCGCTGTCGCGGCCGCAGCCGCCATATTCCCTGAGTTGTTCATGAAGCCCGTCCCCACCGCAAAGCTGGTGCGTCAATGCGGACCGCGAAGGGTCCCGCTGACCCCGCCGGCCCGCGCCAATCCTGGCGTGGCCGACAATCGGCAACACTTCCCCGCGCCGGGAAAAAGCCTGTCCTGGCGTTGAAAAGCGTGACTTTTCTGGAGTTTGTAATCTGACCTGCGTCAAGTTACGCAAACAAAACTAGTACAGGAAATGTGGACTAACCAATATTTGCCGCGCCGCTGAAACGACATTTAGAGCCACTGGTCCGGACCTGCGCCGACCGGACAAGCAATAAAAAAGGGCCTCCAAGAGGCCCTTTCGGGTTTTACCTAAGGCGAAGGACTTACTTCACATTCTGCTTGAGCTCGCCCTTGGCATAACGGTCGGTCATCTTTTCCAGCGAGGCCACGCGGATCTTGCTGGCCTGGCCGGCGGTGCCGAAGGCCTGGTAGCGGTCGACGCAGATGTCACGCATGGCCGTGATGGTTTCCTTGAGGTATTTGCGCGGATCGAACTCGGCCGGGTCCTTGACCATGTAGCGGCGGATGGCGCCGGTGGAGGCCAGGCGCAGGTCGGTGTCGATATTCACCTTGCGCACGCCGTGCTTGATGGCTTCGACGATCTGCTCGACGGGCACGCCATAGGTTTCCTTGATGGCGCCGCCATGCTCATTGATGATCTTCAGCCAGTCCTGCGGCACCGAGCTGGAACCGTGCATGACCAGATGCGTGTTGGGCAGGCGCGCGTGGATTTCCTTGATGCGGTCGATAGAGAGGATGTCGCCGGTGGGCGGACGCGTGAACTTGTAGGCGCCATGCGAAGTGCCGATGGCGATGGCGAGTGCGTCCACGCCAGTGTCGCGCACGAAACGCGCGGCTTCTTCCGGATCGGTGAGCAGCTGCGAGTGGTCCAGCACGCCTTCGGCGCCGACACCGTCTTCTTCACCGGCCATGCCGGTTTCCAGCGAACCCAGGCAACCGATCTCGCCTTCCACGGACACGCCGCAGGCATGGGCGAAATCCACCACGGTCTTGGTGACGCGCACGTTGTAGTCGTAGTCGGTGGGCGTCTTGCCGTCTTCACCCAGGGAGCCGTCCATCATCACCGAGGAAAAGCCCAGCTGTATGGAGCGCTGGCAGATGGCGGGCGAGGTGCCGTGGTCCTGGTGCATCACCACCGGGATATGCGGGAACTCTTCAATCGCCGCCAGGATGAGATGGCGCAGGAAAGGCGCACCGGCATATTTGCGGGCACCGGCCGAGGCCTGCACGATCACCGGGGAATCGGTCTTGTCGGCCGCTTCCATGATGGCGCGCATCTGCTCCAGGTTGTTCACATTGAAGGCGGGAACGCCGTAGCTGTTTTCAGCAGCGTGGTCCAGCAGTTGACGCAGGCTGATCAGGGCCATTTTTCTACTCCTCTCTCTGCTCTGCCCCGTTTTCTCCCTCTCCCCGCTCGCGGGGAGAGGGTCGGGGTGAGGGGCGGTTAATAATGAAACAGCGCAGGCTTTCCAGCACCGCTTCTGTATTCGCAATCACATCGTTGTTCCAGAAACGCAGCACTGTGAGGCCGCGAGCCTGGAGGAATTCTGTCCGGCGACCGTCATAGCCAGCCGCTTGGGCGTGCTGCCCACCGTCAAGCTCAATCACCAGCGCCA
>DASUXS010000348.1:0-2928 GCA_036377855.1 Moraxellaceae bacterium | reverse complement strand
GCCGTCCCTGGTCGATGACGGCCCGGCGATACACACCGCGCGCCGCATCCACATACTCGAGCGTTTCTGTGGCAGGTGAAGGCGCGGCGGACTCCTGCATCTTGTTAAGCAATTCGTTTGCCAATTCCGCACGATCTGCCGGGGATTGCGCCCCCGCCAGCTCAAAACGCCAGAATTTCTCGCCTCTTACGACCACTGCATAGTCCGTGGCCGGCAGCGGCAGGCGCTGCGTGGCCAGCAGGAAACCATGCCAGGACGCCTCAAAACGGCGCACGCGCACCGGTGTGTGCTTGTTCTCGGGCTGCCCCGAGACCGGATCCACCACCGGATTCACCACGGCGCCCACGCGCGAACTGCTGGTCAGCACCCCGGTCCAGTGCATGGGCATGAAGACGGCGCCCGGCTGCTGGTCCGTGGTCAGCTGCACACGGGCACGCGCCAGGCCCCAGCGGCTCTGCAGCTCCGCCACGTCGCCGTCCAGCAGGCCGGCTGCGATCGCATCGTCGGGATGCATGGCGCAGAAGGGCTCGGCGATATGTGCCAGCAGTTTGGCGGTGAGGCCGGTACGGGTCATGGTGTGCCACTGGTCGCGGATACGGCCGGTGTTCAGCACCAGGGGATAGTCGGCATCGGGCGGATTCACCGGACCGCGCGGCGCCAGCGCCAGGAAATGCGCGCGGCCATCGGCGGTGAAGAACTTGCCGTCCGCAAACAGGCGGTCGACACCGGCCGCGGCGCCCGCCACCCAGGGCCACTGGAAAGGCTTGAGCGTTTCATACTGCAGGTCGTTGAGGCCGGCGACGGCACCGATATTGAAATCGCGGCGGCCGTTGGCGTAATCATTTTCAAAGGCGGACAGGCGCGCATGTTCGCGGAACACATCGGCGGCCGAGGCATAGGCGAAATGTTCCGCATGCCCCAGGCGCTGGCCGACCTGGGCCAGGGCCCACCAGTCGGCACGGGCTTCACCCGGCATGGGTAGAAAGGCGCGCTGGCGCGAGATACGGCGTTCGGAATTGGTGACGGTGCCGTCTTTCTCGCCCCAGGCCAGGGCCGGCAGTTTCACATGGGCCAGGCGCGTGGTGTCGGTGTCGCTGATACAGTCCGAGACCACCACCAGCTCGCATTTTTCCAGGGCTTCGCGCACACGATCCGCATTGGGCAGGGACACCACGGGATTGGTGGCCATGATCCAGATGGCCTTGATACGGCCATCGTGCACGGCTTCAAACATGTCGACAGCCTTGAGGCCGCCACGCGTGGCCATCACCGGGGCTTCCCAGAAACGCTGCACGCGGTCGCGGTGCGCGGGATTTTCGATATCCATATGCGCGGCCAGCATATTCGCCAGGCCGCCGACTTCACGACCGCCCATGGCATTGGGCTGGCCCGTCAATGAAAACGGACCGCTGCCCGGCTTGCCGATACGGCCGGTGGCCAGGTGGCAATTCAGGATGGCGTTGACCTTGTCGGCGCCGGCCGAAGACTGGTTCACGCCCTGCGAATACAGCGTCAGCGTACGCGGCGTGGTGGCGAACCAGCTGAAGAAACGCTCCAGGTCCAGGGCATCGATGCCGGTGTCATGCGCCAGGGTGGAAATATCGGTTTCGCTGGCGCGCGCGGCGGCCAGTGCCTTGTCGAAATCGCGGGTGTGTTCGTTGATGAAATCGCTGTCGGTGGCGCCCCGGGCGGCGAGATTGCTGAGCAGGCCGTTGAACAGGCGCACGTCCTCGCCCGGCTTCACCGGCAGGAAAAGATCAGCGATATCGCAGGTGGCAGTGCGGCGCGGGTCTATGACCACGATACGCATGGCCGGGCGCTTTTCCTTGGCCGCCTTCAAACGCTGGAACAGGATGGGGTGGCACCAGGCGGCATTGGAACCCACCAGCACCACCAGGTCGGCCAGTTCGAAATCCTCGTAGCTGTTGGGCACGGTATCGCTGCCAAAGGCGCGTTTGTGGCCAGCCACCGAGGACGACATGCAGAGGCGCGAATTGGTGTCGATATTCGCTGCGCCGATAAAGCCTTTCATCAGCTTGTTGGCGACGTAATAGTCCTCGGTCAGCAGCTGGCCCGAGACATAGAAGGCCACGGCTTCCGGACCGTGTTCGCGGATGACGCGGGCAAAACCGCTGGCGACATGGTCCAGGGCTTCATCCCAGCTGGCGCGCTCGCCACGGATTTCCGGATGCAGCAGGCGGCCTTCCATATGCACGGTCTCGCCCAGCGAGGACCCTTTCACGCAGAGACGGCCGAAATTGGCAGGGTGTGCGGCATCGCCGGCAATCGCCACGGTGCGTGCGGCCACGTCGGTGACGGTGGCCTTCACGCCACAGCCGACGCCGCAATAAGGACAGGTGGTATTGACAGATGCTTCGCTGATATCAGACAGGGGCAGCTTGTTCATGCTCTGGTTTCCCGAACAGCAGGGATTCGCGCATGGACGCCACATTGCGTTGCTCACGAATCAGATCGAAGTACCAGCTACCGTCGTTGGTATCGCCGTACAGGACTGAACCGATAACGCGATCGTTCTTGATCAGCAGGCGTTTGTACACGCCGCCGACCGGATCGCGCAGGATGAGTGATTCCGCCTCGGCGTCGGTGAAATCGCCGGCGGAATAAAGACTGACGCCGCTCACCTTGAGGGTGGTGGCGGTGGCGCGTTGCACGAAACGGGAAATGCCCATTTCCGCGAGATGGTTGGCGCAAACCTTGGCCTGCTCGAAGAGCGGGGCCACCAGGCCGAAGAGCGCGCCGCGATGCTGCACGCATTCGCCCACGGCATAGATGCAGGGATCGAAGGTCTGCAGGGTGTCGTTGACCAGGATGGCCTTGTCCACCTGCAGGCCGATTTTCTTGGCCAGGTTCACATTAGGGCGTATGCCCACGGCCATCACCACCATGTCGGTGGGCAGCTCGCTGCCG
>DASUXS010000347.1:0-2796 GCA_036377855.1 Moraxellaceae bacterium | reverse complement strand
TGGCACACGACGGCATCGCCACTGATCCGGCACCGCTGGTGAGTTTCACCGCCTGCAGCGCGTCCTCGCTGGATTTCACCGTGACCGCTTTTACCAAGACCACGGACGGCACCGAATTCGCGCAGGTCAAACAGGATGTGCTGCTGCGCATCATGGCCATCATCGCCGAGGCCGAAGCCGAGTTCGCCTTCCCGACGCAGACCCTGCATGTGGCTAGCGCACCGGACTCCGCGGCGCAAACGGCGACCTCATGAAAAAAAGCCACGACTATCGCCCTGCCCTTTTCTGTCTCCCTGCCGCCCCGGCTTTCGCCGGGACGACAGATTAACTGGAGAGCCAGGGTGGCAGCCCCCAACAAAAAGCCCCGCACTGCGGGGCTTTTTGTTTTGCGGCCGACTCATTCCGACAAACGCTGCAAGCCACGCTTCAGCGGATCGGTCTTGTCGCCGTCGGCACGCCGTGCCGGCGGCACCGGCTGGCTGCCAGCCTCATCCACAAGCTGGCGCAGCGCAGCGTCCGCGTCCTGCTGCGTCAGTCCCGGCCCCTGCAGGGACTTCAGCAAGGGCTCGCTGCCATACAGCCTGACCTTGCCGGCCAGCTGCTCACGATCTATCCCGCTTTGCAGGGCCGTGGTTTCGTACTGCTGGCGCAAGGCTTCGCTGCGGCGCTGCTGCAGGGACTCCATTTCCGCACGCTCACGCTGGTTGAGATCCACCAGCAGGCGGCGGCGCTCCTCCTCATAGAATTTGTCACGCTGGTTGATTTCCGCTTCCACGGCCTTGACCGATGGCGCGGCAAGCAGGGTACGCCGCCATTGCTCCAGTGCCTTCTGCAAGCGCGCAAACTCGGCATCATGCTGCTGCGGATCCATGCGCTTCATCCAGAAGCCGTCAGCACGCTCCGGGGCCGGCTGCTGCCCCAGCAAGGCCAGAGGCGGTGCCACCACCGTATTCCAGGAGGCAGCGGCCACCGGAAATACCGTGCCCTCGCCCAGCGCGTGGTAAACGCTTTTTCCTGCCGGCCACAGCCATTGCGCGGCAGGCAGCACGGTGCTGCCGCCCGCGCCGATCAGCACGCCACCCGGCACACCGACCGCCACGCGAAAAAGGCTTTCCGTGCCGGCCTCCAGCACCGCCCAGGGATAAGCAAACCACCAGCCGAACACACGCCGGTCAACACGCTGCTGTGCGGTCTTCAGGTCTTCGCTCCAGGCCGTGGCGCTGCCCTTGAAGGCGAAGTCTGCGATCGTGTCCTTGCCGGCAAAGCGCAGCACACTGCTGGCGGTATCGGCGATGTCGCCATAAAGCCTGCCGTCACCGTACTCCGCCAGATCGCGACCGGCACCGGACCAGCCCTCTACCACAGCACGCCCCGGGCCCTTGTAGCCAGGCACCACCCAGATGTCGTAGCGGGCACCATCCTCGCCAGTGATCTGCCCTTCCGTGACCAGATCAGCCATCTGCTCGCCATGCAGGAAATAGTCGGCATGGCAGGCAAGGGGGAACAACCCCAGCAGCAAAGCCAGCAGGCTTCCCTTGAGAAAAAACCTCATTCCTCGTCTCTCCACGAAAAGGTGCCTCATCATGCCGGCCGCCTGCGCCCCTGAGAAGGGCAAGGAAAAGACTGGTTACATCCGGCCTGACCCAGACCGGAGGGCGCAAAAAAAAGCCCCGCATAGCGGGGCTTTTTTTCATTTCCGGGGCTCAGGCTGCGTCAGCCTTTGCCGTTTCCGGCGCCGGCGTACGTATGAGGTGGTCGAAGGCGGACAATGCCGCCGTCGCGCCCTGGCCCATGGCGATGATGATCTGCTTGTAGGGCACCGTGGTGGCGTCACCGGCGGCGAACACCCCCGGCAGCGAGGTCTGGCCGCGCGCGTCGACCTCGATCTCGCCCCGCGGGCTGAGCGCGAGCGTGCCCTTCAGCCAGTCGGTGTTGGGCAGCAGGCCGATCTGCACGAACACGCCCTCCAGGTCGACGCGGTGCAACTCGCCGCTGCCGCGGTCCTGGTAGGAGAGCGCATTCACCTTCCGGCCATCGCCGTGCACCGCGGTGGTCTGCGCCGAGACGATCACGCGCACATTGGGCAGGCTGCGGAGCTTCTTCTGCAGCACCGCGTCGGCGCGCAGCTTGCCGTCGAACTCGATCAGCGTGACATGGGCGACCACGCCCGCCAGGTCGATGGCCGCCTCGACGCCGGAATTGCCGCCGCCGATCACCGCCACGCGCTTGCCCTTGAACAGCGGGCCGTCGCAGTGCGGGCAGTAGGCGACGCCGCGGCCGCGGTACTCCTGCTCGCCCGGCACGTTCATCTCGCGCCAGCGCGCGCCGGTGGAGATGATCACGCTCTTCGCGCGCAGCGTGGCGCCGTTGGCCAGTTCCACCTCCACCAGGTCGCCGCCGGTCAGTTTCACGGCGCGCTGGGTGTTCATGATGTCGACGTCAGAGCTCTTGACGTGTTCCTCCAGCGCCGCCGCCAGTTTCGGCCCCTGGGTTTCCTTCACCGAGATGAAGTTCTCTATGCCCATCGTATCCATCACCTGGCCGCCGAAACGCTCGGCGACCACGCCGGTGCGGATGCCCTTGCGCGCGGCGTAGATGGCTGCCGCCGCGCCCGCCGGGCCGCCGCCGACGATCAGCATGTCGTACGGGGCCTTCTCGCTCAGTTGCTTCGCCGCCCGTGCTTCCGCGCCGGTATCGGCCTTGGCGAGGATTTCCTCCAGCGTCATGCGGCCGGAACCGAAATTGCCGTCGTTCAGGTGTACGGCGGGCACGGCCATGATGTTCCTGGCTTCGACT
>DASUXS010000346.1:0-4261 GCA_036377855.1 Moraxellaceae bacterium | reverse complement strand
TGACCTCTACAATGCCATTGTAGCGCTCTCCCAGCTGAGCTATAGCCCCGGTGCTGCCCGTCCGTACTGCGACGAGGCGCGCATTCTAGGGGGGTGACGGCGAGAGCGTCAAGCCTGAAAAACCGATTTTTCGCTCAAGCGGCGGATATTCCACCAACCCTGCCCCAAGTATGAAAAAGGCCCGTGAAAACGGGCCTTTAGTGTTGCTGCCAGGGTCAGCCTCAGAGCTGCTTTTCAATGTCCGCGGCAATGTCCTCGGGCTTGGTGGCCGGGGCATAACGGCTGATGACCTTGCCGTTGCGGTCGACCAGGAACTTGGTGAAGTTCCATTTGACCGCCTTGCTGCCCAGGAGGCCGGGCGCCGCCGAAGTGAGGTGGCGGAACAGCGGGTCGGCGTTCTCCCCGTTCACGTCGATCTTGGCGAACATGGGGAAGCTCACGCCGTAGTTGAGCTCGCAGAACTCGCTGATCTGGGCATTGTCGGCCGGGTCCTGGTTCAGGAACTGGTTGCAGGGGAAACCCAGCACGGCAAAGCCCTTGTCCTTGTACTTTTCATAGAGGCCTTCGAGGCCTTTGAACTGCGGGGTGAAGCCGCATTTGCTGGCGGTGTTCACCACCAGCAGCACCTGTCCCTTGAAGTCGGCGATGGCTTTGTCTTCACCGGTGATGGTCTTGGCGGAATAGTCGTAAACGCTGGCCATGTGGCCTCTCCTTGATTGCTGCAGAAGGTTACTGCTTGGGCAAATTGATGGATGGGTTGCTCAATCCTGGCTGCCGGGTTCGAGCTTAAGCGAAGCCGAGTTAACGCAATAGCGCAGACCCGTCGGTCTCGGACCATCGGGGAAAACATGGCCCAGATGGCTGCCGCAACGCTGGCAGGTGATCTCGGTGCGCACCATGCCATGGCTCATGTCACGGTGCTCGGCCACGGCTTCCTGCTCCAGGGGCTGCCAGAAGCTGGGCCAGCCGGAGCCGGAATCGTATTTGGTCTCGGAGCTGAACAGCGCCTCGCCGCAGGCGCGGCAGACATAGGTGCCGGCGCGGTGCTCGTTCCAGTATTCACCGGTAAAGGCCCGTTCGGTGCCCTTCTCGCGACAGATATGGAATTCCTCGGGGCTGAGTTCGGCCCGCCATTCGCTGTCGGTCTTGACCACTTTGGGATCGCTCATGACGGACTCCTTCTCTATATGGGCACCGGAACGGCCTGCTGGAAAAACCCTATGGGGACGCCTCCCCGCCGCTTCAAGCCGGCGACCCCGCAAATCCGCGACTATCCAGGGAGGTCCGGCGGCGGCGCTGCCTGCCGGCAGCAATGCCGGTGGCCATCCCGGCCGAACAGAATAGGGAAATAGGATTTCAGACGCTCAATACCCAACCCGCCAGCCTGAAATCGGTTACAAATCCCTCGGAAATTCCTTTTTCCTCCCTATGGCAGTAAAAACAAATAGGGAATAGCCTATGTCTCATCTTAAATTCCCTATCCGGAATCCTAGCCATGTCCTCTACCCTGCTGGACCAGGTTGAACAGTTCCTGGCGGACTACCCCGACATCAGCGCCTCGCAGTTTGGCAGCCAGTTCCGCAAGGACCCCAACTTCGTGGGCGAGCTGAAGAAAGGCCGCAGCCCGCGCCAGGCCACCATAGACCAGCTGCTGACCGACATGCAGAACTACCGCCTGGACCGCCCCGCCAGTCCCAGGCCCACCGCCTCTACCCCCCCGCGCGAGTCCACCGTCATGGACATCCCCAAGTCCTCCAAGCTGAAGAACGTCTGCTATGACATCCGTGGCCCCATCCTCAAGGCCGCCACGGCCATGGAGGAACAGGGCCACCGCATCATCAAGCTGAATATCGGCAACCCCGCCCCTTTCGGCTTCGAGGCGCCGCAGGAAATCCTGGCCGACGTCATCACCAACCTGCCCAGCTCCATCGGCTACTGCGAATCCAAGGGCCTCTTCGCCGCGCGCAAGGCCATCATGCAGTACTACCAGCAGAAGGGCCTGTTCGGCGTCGAGACCGGTGACATCTATATCGGCAACGGTGTCTCCGAACTCATCGTCATGGCCATGCAGGCGCTGCTGGACAACGGTGACGAGATGCTGATCCCGGCCCCGGACTATCCGCTGTGGACTGCAGCCGTCACGCTCTCCGGCGGCAGCCCGGTGCATTATCTCTGCGACGAAGACAACGGCTGGTTCCCCGACCTCGCCGACATGGAAAAGAAGATCACGCCGAACACGCGCGGCATTGTCGTGATCAATCCCAACAATCCCACCGGTGCGGTCTATCCCAGGCACATCCTGGAAGGCATCGTGGCGCTGGCGCGCAAGCACAAGCTGGTGCTCTTCGCCGATGAGATCTACGACAAGATCCTCTACGACGAGGCCCAGCACACCTGCCTGGCCACGCTCGCCCCGGACCTGCTCTGCGTGACCTTCAACGGGCTCTCCAAGTCCTACCGCGTCGCCGGTTTCCGTTCCGGCTGGCTCATGGTCAGCGGCAACAAGGCAGCGGCCAAGGACTATATCGAAGGCCTGGACATGCTGGCCTCCATGCGTCTGTGCGCCAATGTGCCGGCACAGAACGCCATCCAGACCGCGCTGGGCGGCTACCAGAGCATCAACGACCTGATACGTCCGGGCGGCCGTCTCTACGAGCAGCGCAACCTGGCGGTGGAGATGCTGAATGCCATTCCCGGCGTCAGCTGCGTGAAGCCGGAAGGCGCGCTCTATCTCTTCCCGCGCCTGGACCCGGAGATGTATCCCATCGCCAACGACCAGGAATTCATCCTGGAGCTGCTGCAGGCGGAAAAAGTGCTGCTGGTGCAGGGCACGGGCTTCAACTGGCCCAAGCCCGACCACTTCCGCGTCGTCTTCCTGCCCAACAAGGAAGACCTGAAGGAAGCCATCACGCGCATCGCGCGCTTCCTTGAAGGCTACCGCCAGCGCCACGCGCAGGCCTGAGGCCAAAGCTGACAGTGGCAATAAAAAGGGCAGCCCGCGGGCTGCCCTTTTTGCTGGCGGCGTGACGCGCCCGGCCACGGTGCCGGCATGCACCGTGATGGCCCATGCAAGCTGCTGTTTTCACGGAGGATTCATCAAACAGCCGTTTTAGGCACAAGACACAAATCCGGGCTTGAAATTGCCCGCGCTAGTCCCTAATTTTCGTGGGACTTCTTAAGGAGACCCCAAAGTCCATGTTCCGCATCTTCCTGTTCCTTGCCACCAACCTGGCCGTCATGCTGGTCGCCGGCGTCGTGCTCAACCTTCTCGGCGTTGGCTCCACCCATGGCGCCGGCAACACGCTGAACCTGCAGTCCCTGCTGGTGTTCTGCTTTGTGTTCGGCATGGTGGGTTCCCTGGTCTCGCTGTTCATTTCCAAATGGATGGCCAAGCGCAGCACGGGCACCGTGCTCATCGAGAACCCGCGCACGGAAGAAGAACGCTGGCTGGTGACCACCGTGCAGGAACTGGCCAACAAGGCCGGCATCAAGATGCCGGAAGTGGGCATCTTCCCCAGCTACCAGTCCAACGCCTTCGCCACCGGCTGGAACAAGAACGCCGCCCTCGTGGCCGTCTCCTCCGGCCTGCTGCAGCGCATGAACCGTGATGAGGTGAAGGCCGTGCTGGGCCATGAAATCGGCCACGTCGCCAACGGCGACATGGTGACCCTGGCCCTGGTGCAGGGCGTGGTCAACGCCTTCGTGATGTTCTTCTCGCGCATCATCGGCAATTTCGTGGACCGCGTGGTGTTCAAGAACGAAGACGGCCCGGGCATCGCCTACTACGTCACCAGCATGGTGGCCGACCTGGTGCTGGGCATCCTGGCCTCCACCATCGTCATGTGGTTCTCGCGCTTCCGCGAATTCCGCGCCGACGAAGCCGGTGCCCGCCTGGCCGGCAAGCAGTCCATGATCAATGCGCTGCGCCGCCTGCAGGCCGAGCATGAAATCCCCGACCAGATGCCGGCGGAAATGACCGCCATGGCCATCACCGAAGGCAAGCATGAAGGTTTCAGCTTCGCTTCGCTGTTCATGAGCCACCCGCCGCTGGAAAAGCGTATCGCTGCGCTGGAAGCCATGCAGATCTGAGCGCTGCCTGATGTGAAAAAGCCCCGCTGATGCGGGGCTTTTTTTTGAGGATTTATATAACCCCTAAAACCACTTCGTCATTCCCGCGAAGGCGGGAATCTCCATGACGAACAGTGGGCCTGAGGCCCTGCCATGGCTCAAGAGATTCCCGCCTTCGCGGGAATGACGGTTT
>DASUXS010000345.1:0-7859 GCA_036377855.1 Moraxellaceae bacterium | reverse complement strand
GATCTTCTTGAGCTCGGCGGCCGGCTTGAAAGTACCGTCCTCGGCCACGGCCTTGCCCCAGGGCACATTGATGGCGCCCGGTACATGGCCGGCGCGTACGGCCAGTTCCTGCACTCCCGCGGGTGCGAAAATCTTGCCGCTGTATTCATCCGGCGAGCGTATGTCCACCAGCGTGACATTGCTGCGCTTTTCCGCGGCACTCACCACATCGGGCAGGCGGGCGCGCAGCTTGTTGTCCGTCTTGCCGATCTTGATGCTGCCGGCGGCATAGGCCGGGGCCACGGGCGACTGGCTGCGGTTTTCCGCTTCCCATTTCTTGCGGCCACCGTCCAGCAGCTTGACGTTGTCGACCTGGTAGATGTCAAAGACCCAGGCCGCCCAGGCGGCAAACCAGTTGTTGTTGTCGCCATAGAGCACCACGGTGGTGTCCTTGGAAATGCCCGCGGTCTGCAGCAGCTTTTCAAAATTCTGCGGCGAGGCGATGTCGCGTTTCACCGGGTCCACCAGATCGGTATGCCAGGAGAAATTCACCGCGCCAGGAATGTGGCCGCGCTCATAAAGGCCGGGATTGACGCTGACCTCGACGATACGGACCTTGGGATTGTTGAGGTTCTTTTCCAGCCAGTCGGTGCTGACCAGGAAAGACGAGGCGCTTGCACCGGCCGGCAGCCATGCCACCAGTGAAAGGGCTGCCAGCGCCGCCAGCTTGCGCAGGGACAGGTTGGGAACAGACATCAGGGACTCCTTGTGGGTGATTTACCGCGAAGCTAGGCAAGGCCCGCCAGGAAATGAAATTTCATTTTTTCATATGGTTATGGCGGCAGCGATGAAGCGTCGGGCTTTATGACGGCGCTGCGCTGGCAGCCGGCATGCGACGGTGGTGGCGGCAGGTTTTCCGTGACAGCGGCGAGTGTGTTGTCAGCGTGCCGTCATGCAGGCAGGCGACGGAAGGTCATATGAAAAGGAGGCGGCGCAGCGCTTCAGGCTGACCGCCTCAAGCTGATAAGCGACGCCGCAAAGATCAGCAGCGTGCCGCCCACGGCCCAGCGGTCCGGCGTCTCGCCCCACAGCACCCAGGCATAGGCACCGGCAATCACGATGGCGAGGTAGGTGACCGGCCCTATGCGGTTGGCGGGGGCCAGGGCATAGGCACGGGTCAGGCAGAGCTGGCTGAAGGTGGCCAGGATGCCTACCGCGGCCAGCAGGAGCAGCTCTTCCCGCGTGAGCAGGCGACCCGCCCAGAACAGCGGCAGGGTGGAGACCACCGTGGAGATCAGCGCGAAATAAAAGACTACGCGCGTGGCCGGTTCGGTGGCGCCCAGGGCACGCACGGTGACGAAGGCGGTGGCGGCCAGGAGGCTGGAGCCCAGGCCTATCAGCGCGAAATGGTTGAGGGCGCCGCCATCCGGCTTGCATACCAGCAGCACGCCGACAAAGCCCACCAGGGCGGCCACCCAGGCCCGGGCCGTCATGGGCTCCTTGAGGAAGACCCAGGCCACCAGCGGAATGAAGACCGGTGAGGAGTAGGTGAAGACCATGGCGCTGGACAGCGGCAGGTGGGCGATGGCGAAGAAGAAGCCATACATGGCGGTGAGCCCGGTCAGCGCCCGCCACAGATGCCGGGGAAAGACCGCGGTGCGGAAACTGCTCTCGCGTTGCAGCAGCATGACCGGCAGCAGCAGGGCCAGGCCAGCCAGGTTGCGGGCAAAGACGATGATCTCGTTGCCCACGCTATGCGAGGCCAGGCGTATGAAGACGCCCATGGTGGCAAAGAGGAAGGCGGAGAGGGCCAGCAGGGCGGCACCGCGGAGGATGGGGGAGACGGGCATGGGACTACTGACTGCTAATGGCGGCTGAGCAGGACGGCGGGGCGGCTGCGCATCATAACGCATGCGCCGGGCCGGGCAGGCCCCCGGCAAGCCCTTGTGGCGGCTGGGCCGGGGCTGGAAATCCGGCTTTTATCGCGCCCTGAATTCGCGTAGACTACGCGGCCTTTCGGGGTCGGCCCGTGTTCCGGGCTGTCCGCAAAGCCGATTTTTATCAAGGTGAACAACCTTTTAGGTGCAACAGCATGGTAACCATTCGTTTAGCTCGTGGCGGTGCCAAGAAGCGTCCTTTCTATCAGGTCGTGGTGACGGACAGCCGCAATGCCCGTGACGGCCGCTTCATCGAGCGCGTCGGTTTCTTCAACCCCGTCGCTGCCGGCAAGGAAGAGCGTCTGCGCTTCAATGCCGAGCGCTACCAGTACTGGGTCGCCCAGGGTGCACAGCCCTCCGAGCGCGTTGCCCAGCTGGTGAAGGAAGCCGGTAAGGCCTGATCATGAATGCCAGGGCAACGCCGGCCGCGGCTACAGCGGCGGTCGATGCGGATGACCTGATTGCCGTGGGCCATGTCAGTACGGCCCATGGCATCAAGGGATGGGTGTGGGTGCATGCCCTCACCGATCCCGCCAGCAATATCTTCGGCTACCGTCCCTGGTACCTGAAAACCCGCGAGGGTTTCCGGGCGGTCAAGGTGGTGGACTGGCGTGAGCAGGGCAAGGGCGTCGTCGCCCAGCTCGACATCACGCCGGACCGCAATGCGGCCGAAGCCCTGCGCAACCTCGAAATCTGGGTGCCCAAGTCGGCGCTGCCGGAACTCGAGGAAGGTGATTACTACTGGTCCGATCTCATTGATCTCGAGGTCAGGACGGTGTCGGGCCAGCTGCTGGGCGTCGTGCACAGCCTGATGGAAACCGGCTCCAACGATGTGCTGGTGGTGCAGGCCAGCGCGGGCAGCCTGGACGGGCGCGAGCGCCTCGTACCCTGGGTGCCCGGCAATGTGGTGAAGGATGTGGATCTGGCCGGTCGTGTCATCACGGTCGACTGGGACGCCGAGTTTTGAGCCTCTGGCTAGGCATAGTCAGCCTGTTTCCGGACATGTTCCGGGCCATCACGGACAGCGGCATCACCAGCCGCGCTGTGAAAAACGGCTTGCTCACGCTGGAGTGCTGCAATCCTCGCGACTTCACTGAGGATGCCTATCGCCGTGTGGATGACCGGCCCTACGGGGGCGGACCCGGCATGGTGATGCTGGTCGAGCCGCTGCGGCGCTCGATAGCAGCGGCGAAAGCCGCGGCGCAGGCCCAGGGCCTGACGCCAAAAGTGATTTACCTTTCGCCCCAGGGTCGCGTGCTGACACAGGCCGGGGTGAAGGAGCTGCACCAGCAGGAACAGGCCCTGATCCTGCTTTGCGGTCGCTATGAAGGAGTCGATGAGCGCCTGATACGGCGTGAAGTCGATGCGGAATGGTCCATCGGTGACTATGTGCTGTCGGGTGGCGAACTGCCGGCGATGGTGCTGATCGATGCCATGACGCGCCTGCTGCCCGGTGCCCTGGGTAGCGAAGCCTCGGCGGAGGAAGACTCCTTCACCGACGGCCTGCTGGATTGCCCGCACTACACCCGCCCCGAGGTTTACGAAGGCGAGGAAGTCCCGGCGGTCCTGCTCTCCGGTGACCATGCCGCCATCCGCAAATGGCGCCGCCGACAGAGCCTGGAAAGGACCTTGCAGCGTCGGCCCGATCTCCTGGAGGCGGCCACGCTGGATAAAGAGCAGAAAAAAATGCTCGACGAAATCCGCCGTGAAAACGGCGAGGGTGGAAACAGCCGTTAAGGCTTTTCCATCTCCATGGATGTGCCGGAAGGCCGGCGCATCTTATGTGTAACGGTGGGAATGCGCCGTGTCTGCCACAACAGACGCACAGCCTCTGTCACCCTAAATTGAGGAAATGCCATGAGCGGCAAGCATCCCCTGGTTCAAGCTGTTGAACAGTCCCAACTCAAGCAGGACATCCCCTCTTTCGCGCCCGGTGACACCGTTGTCGTGCAGGTGAAGGTGAAGGAAGGTGACCGTGAGCGTCTGCAGGCATACGAAGGCGTGGTCATCGCCAAGAAGAATGCCGGCCTGAACTCTTCGTTCACCGTGCGCAAGATCTCCAACGGCGTTGGTGTGGAACGTGTTTTCCAGACCCACTCCCCGCTGGTGGCTGCCATCGAAGTGAAGCGTCGCGGTGACGTTCGTCGCGCCAAGCTGTACTACCTCCGCGATCGTTCCGGCAAGTCCGCACGTATCAAGGAAAAGCTCACCAGCCGCGCCCAGTAAGGCGTCGCGTAGCGAGCAAAAAAAGCGGCCTTCGGGCCGCTTTTTTTATGGGCGCTGGCCAGTGGCTCTAATACTCGCCTGGTGGGCCGATGTGCTTACATTCCCCGTTGTCGAATACTGTCATTCCCGCGAAGGCGGGACAAAAGCCCGAAGGGCGTTGAACAGCCGCAGGCTGGGCGAAGCGAATAATCTCCCGAGTTCGGGCAGGGCTTTTTTGAGGCCCGCTGCATGCCATGAAGATTCCCGCCTTCGCGGGAATGACGATGCATTGGGGGGAGATGAAGATTCCTGCCCACCCTCCCCATCCGCTATGCTGCGGCCATGAGCAGCCTGACCAAACGCCCGCGCGGCCGCCCCAAGGCCGAGGAAAATGCCCTGCCGGAAGTGCCGGAGCTGCGCCAGTTCCGCAGCAAGCTGGTGGTGGAGGGGCTGAGCCGGCATTCCATTGCCGGCTATCTCAGCGACCTGCACAAACTCGCGGCCTGGGCCGATACGCGCTCCCTGCTGGCGCTGGAAGGCGGCGATCTCGCCGACTATATCAAGACGCTGGAAGCGGAGCAGAGCCATCCGCGTTCGCGTGCGCGCTTTCTTTCCGCCATACGCCGCTTCTACCGTTTCCATCTTTCCCAGCACCGCCTTACCGCCGATCCCACCCTGAACCTGGAGTCGCCGCGCCTGGGTCGCCCCCTGCCCAAGGATATGTCCGAGGCGGAAGTGGAGGCCCTGCTGGCGGCACCGGAAACCGCCACGCCGCTGGGCCTGCGTGACCGCGCCATGCTGGAGCTGCTCTATGCCTGCGGGCTGCGGGTGTCCGAGCTGGTGGGCCTGCGCATAGACCAGCCCAATCTGCGCGGCGGCTTCCTGCGTGTGACCGGCAAGGGTTCCAAGGAGCGCCTGGTGCCCATGAACCAGGCCGCCATGGACTGGTTGCTGCGTTATGTCGAAGAGGCGCGCCCGGCGCTGCTGGCGGGCAGTCCCACCGAAGCGCTTTTTCCCAGCCGCGAAGGCGATTTCATGACGCGCCAGGCTTTCTGGTACCGCATCAAGCAGTTGGGGCAGGCGGCCGGCATCAGCAAGCCGCTGTCGCCGCATACCCTGCGCCATGCTTTCGCCACCCACCTGCTCAACCATGGGGCCGACCTGCGTGTCGTGCAGATGCTGCTGGGCCACAGCGACCTTTCCACCACGCAGATCTACACCCATATCGCCAACCAGCGCCTGCAGGAGCTGCATGCGCAACACCATCCACGCGGCTGATTCTGCCGTTTACGCTTGTACTATCCGCAGCACGCCGGCCCGGGGGTATCCTCCGGCCAGGCTCTTTACATGACCCGCCCTGTCGACCAGGGCAACCAGGAGTTCTCCATGACCTTTTCTTTCCTGCGCGGCCTGCTGCTTTCCACCGCCC
This sequence comes from Moraxellaceae bacterium, assembly GCA_036377855.1. Taxonomy (GTDB): domain Bacteria; phylum Pseudomonadota; class Gammaproteobacteria; order Pseudomonadales; family Moraxellaceae; genus UBA2031. Next base: position 2,309 of record DASUXS010000345.1, on the reverse strand, counting down.
TGCTGGCGACGGTGGCCCAGGCCGGCCCCGAGGATGTCATCCGCAACAAGCTGAAGACTGTCATTCCCGATATCGAGCTCACCAGCATCAAGGCGGCACCGCTGCCCGGCTACTACGAGGTACGGGCCAAGAACTATGAAAACGTGCTGGTCAGCGCGGATGGCCGCTACATGATCCAGGGCTCCATTCTGGAGATCCAGGGCGACAAGATCGTCAGCCTCACCGACCAGTCCCAGTCCGGCGAGCGCAGCCAGGCCCTGGCGGCGGTGAAAGCCTCCGACATGATCATCTTCCCCGCGGTCGGCAAGCCCAAGGCCGTGATCTATGCCTTCACCGACGTCGAGTGCGGCTACTGCCGCAAGCTGCATAGCGAAGTGCCGCAGCTCAACAAGCTGGGCATAGAGGTGCGTTACCTGGCCTGGCCGCGCAGCGGTCCGGACAGCCCGGTGGCCAAGGAGATGGTGGATGTCTGGTGTGCCAAGGATCCGCGCCAGGCCCTGACCCAGGCCAAGAAGGGCATTGCGCCGCCGCCTGCCGCCAAGGCCGCTGCCTGCCAGAAGACCGTGACAGCCCAGTTCAACCTGGGTGAGAGCCTGGGCGTGAACGGCACGCCTGCCGTGTTCAGCGCCAGCGGCATGCAGCTGGGGGGCTACCTGCCCGCCGCCGAGCTGGCCAAGAGCTTGGGCCTGCGCTGATTTCCCGCCCTTTCCCGCGGCCGCTCCGGGTTTGACAAAGCCCGGGGCCGGCCATAATGTTGCGCGCCTTCTCTTTATCCCCCCGAAGCCGCTTCCGGCAGGGGTTTGCGTGGGCCGGAGCGGTTGCAGCCGGCCCTGTAGCCAGCAATGAATTCCAGTCTTTCAGGTGATGATGTGAAACCGGTTTCCGTAGGTATCGTCGGCCTGGGCACGGTGGGCGGTGGCGCCTTCAACCTGCTCCGGGACAATGCAGCCGAAATCTCCCGCCGCACCGGCCGCGACATCCGCGTGACCCATGTCGGCGCGCGTCGCGACAACGACCGTTACGACCTCAGCAACACCCGTGTCAGCCGCGACATCATGGACGTGGTGAACAATCCCGAAGTCGACATCGTCGTCGAAGTCATAGGCGGCACCACCACCGCGCGTGACGTGGTCATGCAGGCCATCAACAACGGCAAGCATGTGGTCACCGCCAACAAGGCCCTGCTCGCCGAATACGGCAATGAAATCTTTGCGGCCGCCGACAAGAAAGGCGTGTACGTGGCGTTCGAAGCCGCGGTCGCCGGTGGCGTGCCCATCATCAAGGTGCTGCGCGAAGGCCTGGCCGCCAACCGCATCGAATGGCTGGCCGGCATCATCAACGGCACCGGCAATTTCATCCTCACCGAAATGCGTGAAAAGGGCCGTGATTTCTACGACGTGCTCAAGGAAGCGCAGGAACTGGGTTATGCCGAGGCCGATCCCACTTTCGACGTGGAAGGCATAGACGCCGCGCACAAGCTGACCATCCTGGCGTCACTGGCTTTCGGCATTCCGCTGCAGTTCAGCAAGGCCTATACCGAAGGCATCACCAAGCTCACGCGTGAAGACGTGGGCTATGCCGAAGAGCTGGGTTTCCGCATCAAGCACCTGGGTGTGGCGCGCCGTGCCGGTGCCGGCATCGAGCTGCGCGTGCATCCCACGCTGATTCCGGAAGAGCGCCTGATCGCCAATGTGAATGGCGTGAAGAATGCGGTGCTGGTGCAGTCCAATCCGGTGGGTGCCACGCTGTATTACGGTTCCGGCGCCGGTGCCGGTCCGACGGCTTCCGCCGTGGTGGCCGACATTGTCGACGTGGTGCGTGCGCTGTCCGCGGAAAACGCCAAGTTCGTGCCGCACCTGGCCTTCCAGCCGCATGCCATTGCCGATACGCCCATCCTGCCGATGGAAGAAGTGGTGACCTCGTATTACCTGCGCCTCACTGCGAATGACCGTCCCGGCGTGCTGGCCGATGTCACGCGCATCCTCTCGGATCGTGGCATCAGCATTGAAGCCATTCTGCAGAAGCCGGCGCATGAGGCGGGTTCCGTGCCTGTCATCCTGCTGACCAAGCCGGTCAAGGAAAAGGAAATGAACAGCGCCATCACCGCCATCGAAGGTCTGGACGACATCATCGGCAAGGTGGTGCGTATTCGTCTCGAGAATCTCGACGCGTGATGTGCTTTTCCCCCTCTCCCCCTGGGAGAGGGTTGGGGTGAGGGGAATCTGGCACAGGCCTTCGTTGTGTCCCCCTCACCCCCACCCTCTCCCGGCGGGAGAGGGAGTAAATCAAGTTTTAATTTCTAGCTATTC
>DASUXS010000344.1:0-4819 GCA_036377855.1 Moraxellaceae bacterium | reverse complement strand
AGAAAGGCAAGTTTTAGGACCGTTCCGGGAGAGAGGAAAATGTCAGGGAAGAAAAAGGCAGTGCGGCTGCTGCGATGGAGGCCGCCTTTGAAATCGGGATTGCTGGTGCTGCTGATGGTGTGGCCGCTGGCGCTGACGCAGGCGCAGACACAGACGGCGGCAAAGGCCGCGGCCAGGCCGGCAGCGGTGACGGCAAAAGCGGCTGCAGCCGCCAGGCCGCCGGCAGCACTCAGCCTGCCGGACCTGGAAAACGACCTGATGGGCCAGCCGGCCATGATGGCGGCGGCGCGTTATGCCGAATCCTATGGCGGCAGCGGTGAGCCGAATGCGGCCTGGGGCTGGCGGCTTTTCGGTGCGGCCGGTGTCAGCCAGGAAAAGGAGCCGCAGGTCGGTGCGCCCAGCCGTGACTACCATGCGGCGGATGCCGAGCTGGGGGTGATGTATCCCCTGCTCGGAACGCGTGCCCGTGAGCAAGCCACCTTGCGTGCTTCGGATGTGCAGGCCATCAATGGCCGCATTGATGCCGTGCTGCGCGCGGACGAGAAGGTACAGCTGCTGCGCGAATCCTATATCAGCTACTGGGCCAGCCAGCAGAAGCGTGAGCTGACGCGGAAATTCCTCAGCGAATCGGACCGCTTTGTCAGCATCACGGAAGCCCGCCGCAAAAGCGGCCTGCTGCGCGAATCCAACCGCCAGGAAAGCCTGCTGTCCTTTGCCGAGGCCAAGCGCAATGTCGGCGTCTTCGATACCAATGCCCGCACCGCCGACGGCATCCTGCGCCAGATACTGCCCACCTTGCCCGCGCAGTGGACTGCCCAGCGTCCGCCGCTGCTGCAGGTGGAAGGTTTGCAGCCCCCCCATGCCGCCGAGCGCCAGGAAAAGGAAGTGCTGGATGTCATCGGCGAACAGAAAGCCGCCCTGGCCGGCAGCAGTGCCTGGCCGGTGGATTCCGATATCAGCCTGAGCTACCGCCTGCGCGATGAAAGCGATGCCGGCACGCCGCTGGGTGGCGGTGTCGGCGTGCGCTGGCGTTTCAGCGTGCCCCTGGGCAGCAACAGCACGGCGACGGCACAACGTCGCCTGTATGAAACGGAAATGCGCCGCACGCAGGCGGAAATCGAGGTGCGGCACGGGCAGCAGGCCCTGCTGTGGCAACGTGCGCTGGATGATTACCGCCGCCAGCGTGCCGGCCTGCGCTACAGCCAGGACCGCCTGAATGCTGCCGTGCGCCAGGAAAGTGAAGACAACAAGCGCGCCAATCTCCTGAGTGGCGTGTCGGGCGATGCCCTGGAACGCTGGCAGAACAGCCGCTATGCGCTTTACCAGCGCGGGCTGGAGGTCATCGAGGTGCAGGAAGCCCTGCTGCTGGCGCAGTCACGCCTGATCAGCGGTCCCTCCGGCAAGCGTGAGCGTGACAGCAGCCTGGAAGCCGACTGGGCGGCGCTGGATCGTGATCTGCAGCAGTTTGCGCAGATCAGTGTGGTGTCGGCGGTGGGTGCGAATGCCATGGCAAATGCGGTGCAGCCCAAACCGGATACCGCGGTGTCACCGGAGACGGATTACGGCGCAGGCATGGTGGTTGCCACCGCGGCAGGTGCGGCCGCGGCAACGGGCACGCGACCCTGGCGTTTCTACGTCTGGAAAGCGACGCCCGTACTGGCGGGACAGGGACAGGCGTTGTTCAGCAGCATGCCACCGGGCACACAGATATGGCTGTCGTTCTCCGCCAGTGAAGTCACCCAGCTGGCGGCCGCTGACGGCAAACCGGCCCGCGCTTTCCGGCAGTGGATGACAGAGGCGCGCAAGCAGCGGCGACCCGTGCACCTGCTGCTGGGCGACCCGGGCTGGCTGAAGGCCGGTGGCAGGGAATCCCTGCTGGCAGCAATTTCCAAAGTCGTGGCCTACGGCTTTGACGGCATCCATCTCGACCTGGAGCCGGACCAGTTGCCGGAGGCCAGGCAGGCCCAGGCCCGTGCGCCCCTGCTCAAGGCCATGGCGGACCGTGTACGCGAGGTGAGCGAGGCCACGCAGTTGCCGGTAGGTGTCAGCCTGCACTGGCGTGATGCCCGGGCGGACGCGCCGGTCTGCCTGCTTTGCCTGCTGCGCGATGCCGGTGTCAGTGAGGTCACCCTCATGGTTTACAGCAGCAATCCCGTCGCGGTGGCTGAACGCGTGCTGCCGGTGCTGAAAGCCTATCCCCGGCTGAAATTCAGCGTGGCACAGAGCGTGGAGCCGGCATCGGTGCTGAGTGCCCAGGAAAGCTATGCCGCACAGGGACGTGCCCGGTTCCTGAAAAGCATGCAGCAACTGAATGCCGCCCTGTCCACACAACCGAATTTTTCCGGCATCGCGGTGCAGTCCTGGGAGGACTACCAGCGCATGAAAGACGGGGCGCAGGTGGTCAGCCTGGAAAGTCCGGGGCAGGCGAATGAAATGCAAGAGAGGAGATTGAAATGAAGGTGCGTTTCTATGTCCCGGAAGGACGGGACGTGACGCGGGACCAGGGCATACGGGTACAGATGGCGCCTGCCAAACGCACGCATATTCCGCGCTGGCGCTGGTATCTGCTGGTGCTGTTCGTGGTGTTTCCTTTCGCCTGGATTGCCTGGAATTTTGCCGCGGACCTGCTGGCGCTGAGCGGCTCCGGCTATGTGAGCTATGCCCAGCTGGAAGTACGCGCACCGGCCAATGGCCAGATCCAGGAGGTGCTGGTGAAGGAGGGCGATGACGTGGCGGCCGGCACGGAATTGCTGCGTCTGCACAACACCGACCTGGAAAAAGCCGCCGCCCTGCAGAATGCCACCGTGCCCATGGTATCCGGGCGGCCGGCCGCGAAGGCGGACCTGCGGCCTTTGCTGGATGCGATACGGCATGAGCAGGCCATCGTCGACAAATACCGCCGCCTGCAGGCTGACGGCGCGGCCACCCTGGGTGAGGTGCAGGAAGCAGAAGGCCGTCTGCTAGCGGCGCGTCGCGATCTGGAGGCCGCCGGCCGTGATACCGGCAATCGCACTATCGCCATGCGCGTGAATACCGCGGGCCTGGAAGACATGAAGGTGACAGCGCCTTCTCACGGCCAGGTGGAGCGGGTCTGGGTGCGGCCGGGTGAATTCGTGGTGCCCAACAATCCCTTGCTCACCGTGCGCACCAACAGCGAGCCCGTGATACGCGCCTGGATGGACAGCCGCTACATCAATCGCGTGCAGGAAGGACGCGCGGCAACAGTGCGCCTGCCGGATGGCAGCCATCGGCCGGCCGTGATCACCCGCGTTGAACTCAGTACGGAAAAAATTCCCAACGAGTTGCACAGTCCGCTGTCGGAGAACCGCAGCAACCTGCTGGTGCTGCTGCAGCTGCAACAGCCACTGGGTAACAGCCAGGAGGTGAACAACCTGCCGGTGGAGGTGAAGCTGCACTGGCTGGATGATTATCCGCGACTCAAGGAAGAGCTGCCGCTGCTGGAAGAGCGCCTCCAGGAGGTCCTGGACCGGATCGCGTCCTGGCGTTGGGGCGGGCAGGGCGGTGCGGAAGCGCCCTGATGCAGCAGTACCCTGCGACTGCAGCACTCAGGAAAAAGCCCGGCCCCTGCCGGGCTTTTTTATGGTTGCAGCGACCCGGTTTGCAGAAGATTTCTGTGCCGTGGCGCTAGCAGATGCAGGCGCCAGGGAGTTGGCTTTGCCGCCCGGGCCGCGGTACACCCGGGCAAACGGCCGCCCTTTTTGCCGGCCTACACTCCGGCCAGGAAGGTAGTGCGGATGCAGCACCAGTTCGTTTCATAAACCCGGAATAACGGGGCTGTCCCGGATGCGGGGGCCCGGAGGCAAGCCATGAACGCCAGCGTATCTCCAGAGCAGCAGAAGCCTGTTGCCCATGTACAGGCCATGCCCGAAGACTATGGATTCTTTGGCCCCGATTCGGTGACCTGGCGGGTATGGAGTTATCCGACCTCGCTCACCATCGGTTTCCAGCGCGCCGTGGTCGTGGAGGAACTGGATCCTTTCCTGATCGCACCGGTGCATACCACGCGCAAGATCCTGGACCGGGCCCGCACACGCTACGACAACACGCTGCGTTATTTTGCCATCGTGGCATTTGCCGACAGCCAGACCGCGGTGAAGGCGGCGGATGCCCTGGTGCGCATCCATGCCCGCTACACCGGCGTGGAGCCGGTGTCCGGCCTGCATTACGACCCCAACAATCCCGACTCGCAACTCTGGATACATCTCACCGCCTGGCATTCCATCCTTTATGCCTATGAAGTCTACGGGCCGGGAAAATTGCCGGAACACGATGAGCAGCGTTACTGGGAGGAGTGCGCCATAGCGGCGGAACTGCAGACCTGTGATCCCGCCAAGGTGCCGCGCAGCCGTGAAGGCGTGCGCCAGTATTTCGAGCAGATGCGTCCTCGCCTTGCGGCGTCGGAAGCGGCGCAGGAAGTCATGGACCACCTGCTGAATGCGGAGGTGATGTTCCCGCCTTTGCCCAAGGTGTTTTTCCCGGCCACTTGGCTGGCCAGCAAGGCCCTGCGCCTGGCCACGCTGGCCACCATGCCGGACTGGCAACGCAACTTGGCCAACCTGCCGCTGTCCACACCCAGCGCCATGCTGGTGCGCGGCCTGGGTCGTCTGCTGTTCCGCAGCTTCGCCCTGTTCGCCGGCAAACGCCTGCAGCTGGGCTTGCTGGGCTGGATTTCCCCGGCCACGGCACCCGTGGTGCGGCATGTGCTGCTGGACACCCCGGTCCGGAACAGCGTGGTGCTGACGCCGGAGGAAGCCTTTCGCCGCGATGGCGTTCCCCTGCCCATCGAGCAGTACCAGCA
>DASUXS010000343.1:0-9147 GCA_036377855.1 Moraxellaceae bacterium | reverse complement strand
AAACCGGCAAATCCGACTGGGTCTGCGCAGCGGCCGTGGGGCCGCTGACGGTGAGTTACGAGGTCTATGCTTGGGATTTGTCGGTGCGCGGCGCCCACCTGGACCAGACCCATGGCTTCTTCAACGGCACTTCGGTCTTCCTGGAGGTGCCGGACCAGTCAGATGTCCCGCATGAGGTGGACATCCTGCCGCCCGCGGGCAGCCAGGGCTGGCGCGTGGCCACCAGCCTGCCGGCCGCGGCGGGAACAGCGGAGTTCGCTTTCGGCCGCTATCGTGCGGCCAGCTATGACGAGCTCATCGACCATCCCGTGGAGATGGGGACTTTCACCCAGGCCCGCTTCACCGCCTGCGGCGTGCCCCATGACGTCATCATCACCGGCCGCCACCGCGCCGACATGGACCGTCTCTGCCGCGACCTGGAAAAAGTCTGTACGGCACAGATCCGGATGTTCGGTGAACCCGCGCCTTTCGAGCGCTATGTCTTCCTGGTGACCGCTGTGGGCAACGGCTATGGCGGCCTGGAGCATCGCGCCTCCACCGCGCTGCTGTGCTCGCGTGACGACCTGCCCCTGGCCAGCGAGCCCGAGGCCAATCCCGGCGAGCGTTACAAAACTTTCCTGGGCCTGTGCAGCCACGAATATTTCCACAGCTGGAACGTCAAACGCATCAAGCCTGCCGCTTTCATTCCCTACGACCTGCGTCATGAAACCTTCACGCCGCAGCTCTGGGCCTTTGAAGGCATCACCTCCTATTACGACGACCTCATGCTGGCCCGTGCCGGCCTGGTCTCCACCCAGACCTATCTCGAGCTGCTGGCGCAGCAGATCACCCGCCACCTGCGCGCGCCGGGCCGTTTCCGCCAGAGCGTGACCGAGTCCAGCCTGGATGCCTGGAGCAAGTACTACCGCCAGGACGAAAACTCGCCCAATGCCATCGTCAGCTATTACGTGAAGGGTGCTCTCGTCGCCCTGTGCCTGGACTTGTTGCTGCGCGAAAAAACCGGAGACCGGGTGTCGCTGGATACGCTGATGCAGCGTCTGTGGCAGGACCATGGCCGCAAGGGCATAGGCCTGCAGGACGACAGCATTCCGCGTCTTGCCGCCGAGCTTTGCGGGGATGACTTGTCGGTCTTCTGGCAAAACGCGCTTTACGGCACGGAAGAGCTGCCTTTGGCGGAGTTGCTCGTCGCCCGCGGGGTGGACTGGACCCTGCGACCGGCGGAGAATGCCGCCGACCTTGGCGGGCAGCCCGGCAAGCCGGCGGCCGCGCCGCGGTCCTGGCTGGGGGCCCGCATCCAGGCGGGCGAGGGCGGTGCGCTGCTGGCCCAGGTCTATACGGACAGTCCGGCGCAGCGTGCCGGTCTTTCGGCCGCGGATGTGGTCATCGCGGTGAACGGCCTGCGCGTGAATGGCGGCAACCTGGAAAAGCTGCTGGCCAGCCACGCGCCGGGCAGCGTGCTTGAGCTGCATGCCTTCCGGCGTGACGAGCTCATGACTTTCCGCCTGGCTCTCGGCACAGCACCGGCCGACACTTGCGTGCTCGCGCTGCCCGCCGACAGCGACCGCGGCCGCAACGCCGAACGCTGGATACTGGGCCACTGAAAAACGGTCCTGAAATTTTCCTGGCGCCATCGCCCGCACAGCGATGGCGCTGCGCATTACCACAACAGCAGACACAGCTAAGAACAGGAGTTTTCCATGCAACCTGATTTCTGGAAGGACAAGTATCCGGCCGACGTGCCGTTCCAGATCGATACGGCCGCCTACAAGTCCGTGATCGATGTCTTCCATGAGGCCTGCAAGAAATACGGCAACTTCCCCGCCTTCACCAATATGGGTCGCACCCTGACCTATAATGAGCTGGACAAGCTCTCGGCGGATTTCGCGGCCTGGCTGCAGAACCAGACCGACCTCAAGCCCGGCGACCGTATCGCCGTGCAGCTGCCCAATGTGCTGCAGTATCCCATTGCCGTGTTCGGTGCCATGCGTGCCGGCCTCATCGTGGTGAACACCAATCCGCTCTATACCGAGCGCGAGATGGAGCATCAGTTCAATGATTCCGGCGCCAAGGCGCTGGTGGTGCTGGCCAATTTCGGCGACAAGGTGGAAAAGGTCCTGCCCAAGACCGGCATCAAGACCGTCATCGTCACCGAAGTCGGCGATGTGCTGCCCCCGCTCAAGCGCTTCATCACCAACCTGGTGGTGCGCAAGGTGAAGAAGATGGTGCCGGCCTACAGCCTGCCCAAGGCCATTGCCTTCACCGACGTCATGAGCCGTGGCCGTCGCCACAGCGTCAAGGACGTCACCCCGAATCGTGACGACGTGGCCGTGCTGCAGTACACCGGCGGCACCACCGGCGTGGCCAAGGGCGCCATGCTCACCCACGCCAACCTCGTCGCCAACCTGCTGCAGATGCGCGCCACGCTGACCAATTTCGAGGCCGGCAAGGAAATCATGATCGCGCCGCTGCCGCTGTACCACATCTTTGCCTTCACGGTTTGCTGCCTGGGCATGATGGACCAGGGCGGCCACACCATCCTCATCACCAATCCGCGCGACATTCCCGGCTTCGTGAAGGAACTGCAGCAGTGGAAGTTCACCTGCATGGCTGGCCTGAACACGCTGTTCGTGGCGCTGATGCAGAACGAGGATTTCCGCAAGCTGGATTTCTCCACCGTGAAGCGCGTGGTGGCCGGCGGCATGGCCATGCAGGTCAAGGTGGCGGAAGACTGGGAAGCGCTGACCGGCGTGCGTATCTGCGAAGGCTTCGGCATGACCGAAACCTCGCCGGTGGCCACCATGAACCCGCTGTCGGCCGTGCGTATCGGCACCATCGGCATGCCCATCCCCAATACCCTGGTGAAGGCCATAGACGACAACGGCAATGAAGTCGCCATCGGCGAAGCCGGCGAGCTCTGCGTCAAGGGTCCGCAGGTGATGAAGGGTTACTGGCAGCGTCCGGAAGCCACCGCCGAGATCATAGACAGCGAAGGCTGGCTCAAGACCGGCGACATCGGCGTCATCGCCGCCGACGGCTATATCAAGATCGTGGACCGCAAGAAGGACATGATCCTGGTGTCGGGCTTCAATGTGTATCCCAACGAGATCGAGGACGTGGCCGCCAAGCACCCCGGCGTGCTGGAGTCCGCGGCCGTGGGCATCGCCGATGAAAAGTCCGGCGAAGCCGTGAAGCTCTTCGTGGTGAAGAAGGACCCGGCGCTGACCGAGGCTGCGCTGCAGGCCTATCTGCGCGAGAACCTCACCGGCTACAAGGTGCCCAAGCAGATCGCTTTCCGCAGTGACCTGCCCAAGACCAATGTCGGCAAGATCCTGCGTCGCGAGCTGCGCGGGCAGTAAGCCGCCGGCTGAAAACGCTGAATGAAAAAGCCCTGCAATGCAGGGTTTTTTTTGGGCCTGTCATTCCCGCGCATGTACTGATACGTAGGAGCGGCTTCAGCCGCTAACCCTGATGGAATAGCGGAGCTGGTTCGCGGCTGAAGCCGCTCCTACGGGCAGGCCGGATTGAGGGCGGCCACCTACTCATCCGTCATCGCGCACTCCGCGTCATCCGGGCTTTGTTTGCAGCGCACGCGCTTGAGGATGCTCATCATGCGTTTGTCATAGAGGCCATCCCTGGTCATGCTGATACGGGCTTCGCGCATGAGCTTCACATAGCCCGGCCGGTCCGAGACCGGCACATGCATCCAGTGCGCAGGATTCACGCCACGCTCTTCATTGCGGATCATGCCAAAGGCGCGGTTCAACATGCCCAGGGCATATTCACGTGCGCGCTGGCCAAAGCCGGGCGGGAATTTCTCGTGGCGTATCAGCACTTGCCCGGTGAGCTGTATGACGGGGAAACGCGCGATGGCGCCCTTGGTCCCCAGGCCGCGATACAGCTCCAGCGGCTGGTAGACGATGATGGGGGCGACAATGATGTCGACCTGCCCGTTGTTGAACTTGCTGGCGAAATTGGTGATGTCGGAAGCCACCGGCTGTGCGCCTATCTGCTGCACCATGCGTGCCTGTGTCTTGTCCCAGTCCAGCACGGCGATTTTTTTCCCGGCAGCCTTGTCCAGTGTATTGATGCTGCGGTCATTCACAAAGGGATAGGCCGCGCCTATGGGAATGATGGCGGCCACTTCATAAGGGCCGCTGACCATCAGCGGCGCCAGCTTGGGACTGGCCAGCAGGTCCAGCACCTTGCGCATGATGGTGTAGTCGGGCACGGCACCGATGGCGTCTATGCTGCCGGTGAAGGTATTGAACTGGCGCGCACGCAGGCCGGTGATGGCGACGCCGTCGCATTGTCCGGCCTTGAAATCCTCGGCGGCCACGCGCTCGTCGGTATAAGCCTTGAGGTCTATGTTCACGCCCCAGGTCTTGGCCACGAACTGGTAATCCTTGGCTACGGAAAAAACTTCACCCTGCGTGCCCATGGGATCGTAGACACAGAAGACCTGCGCACTGGCGCAGGCCGGAACAGCAGCAAGCAGATACAGCAGGGGCAATGGCAGGCGTTGAATCAGCGACATGGGCGGGCTCCTTGTGGTCGGCCAGGCTCCGAATCCTGTGCGGTAATCCGGTATGACTGTTCCGGAGGCCGCCGGGCCTGGCGCGATTCTAGGAAGGCCGCCTGCCGGCAAGTTGGCTGCCATATGTCGGCAGCGTGTGCCCTGGTCAATCCTGCGGCGGCTGTTGCCGGCTGTGCCGCTAAAGTGTCGTGTGCAGGCATCACGCTAGGCCCGGATGACAGGGGAGGCGGGCAATGAGGTCAATCGGGTGGGAAAGGCGGGTTCTATGATCGGGCGGACTGCTTTGCCTGTCTCTTGTGTTCTTTCTTCCCACATGAATTCCGAGAAGTCTGCAATGAATCATGGAATGCGCTTTTTAAGCAGCGGCCTGCTGGCAGTGACTGCCCTTGCCGTCTCCGCCACCAGCGTCGCCGCACCTCCCGCCGCGTTGGACAAGCCTCTCAACATCAGCTTCTGCATCTATGACCCCATGGGTGCCGGCGGTGATGCCTCCACGCGTGCGCGTGACCTGGCGCTGGAAGCCAAGAAGTGGAATATCAACACCACCATCAAGGTTTATACCGACGAGCGCGTGGCCGCCGAGGATTTCAAGGCCGGGCAATGCGAAGGCGTGGTGGTGACTACGCTGCGTGCGCGCCAGTTCAACAAATTCATGGGCAGCCTGGATGCGGTTGGCGGCATACGCAATTACAAGGAAATGCGCGCTGTCCTGCAGACCCTGGCCAATCCCAAGATCATTCCGCTGACCATTTCCGGTCCTTACCAGGTCATAGGCATCGTGCCGCTGGGTGCTGCCTATGTCTTCGTGAATGACCGCAGCATCAACACCATTGAAAAGGCCGCCGGCAAGAAAGTGGCGGTGCTGGACTGGGACAAGTCCCAGGCCAAGCTGGTGCAGCAGCTGGGTGCGCAGCCGGTGGCTTCGGACATCACCAATTTCTCCAGCAAGTTCAACAACGGCCAGGTCGACATCGTGGTGGCGCCGGCCGTGGTCTACAAACCGCTGGAGCTCTACCGCGGCCTGGGCACCAAGGGCGCCATCTTCCGTTATCCGGTGCTGCAGATTTCCGGCAGTATCATCATCAACCGCGAGCGCCTGCTGAAGCAGGTGCCGGACATGGATGACCGCCTGATCAAGATGCGCGAATTCGCGCTGACGCGTGTGGAGGAAGCCTTTGCCTTTGTCGACAAGAGCGAGAAGGAAATCGATTCCAAGTTCTGGCTGGACCTGTCGCCGGTGGAGCAGGACAAATACAATCGCATGTTGCGTGAGGCTCGTCTGCAGATGACCAAGGACGGCACCTATGATCCGCAGATGATGGCCCTGCTCAAGCGCGTGCGCTGCAAGATGGAACCGCAGAATTACGAGTGTGCGCTGAAGGACGAGTAAGGTCGCCTGCCCTTCGACAAGCTCAGGGCGAACGGGTTTTATCTACTGAATACATTTCCTATCCACCGTTCGCCCTGAGCCTGTCGAAGGGCAGAGGCTTCAAAATGAAAGGTGCAGAATGAAAAACGCCCCGTTCACGGGGCGTTTTTCATTCCGCCGCCAGCGCCTTTTCGTGGAACTGCTGCCGGAACTGGCGCGGACTCATGCCGAACCAGCCGCGGAAAGCACGGGTGAAGTTGCTGAGGTCGGCGAAGCCCAGGGAATAGGCCACATCCTTGATGGGACGCGGGGTGGCACGCAGGTAATGCTCGGCCAGGTCGCGGCGGGTCTTGTTCAGCAGCTCCTTGAAGCTGGTGTTTTCCGCGGCCAGGCGGCGCTGCAGCGTGCTCACGCTGATGCCCAGTTCGCGCGCCACGGTGTCGCGGTCGCAACGGCCGCTGGACAGCTTGCCGAGGACTTTCTGCACGATGTCGTCCAGCACGGTCTGGTGGTCCAGCAGGGTGAGGTGCTGGCGGATGATGTGCTCGCCCTGTTCCACCAGGCGGGCATTGCCGGCATGCAGGGGCTGCTGGGCCACGGCCAGCGGCAGGCTGATGCGGCTGCAGGCGGCATCGAACTCCACGGGGCAGCCGAAGTGCTGGGCGATGCGTGCCCATACCGCGTCGTCGACCGGGGCGCTGATCTCGCGCAGCATCAGGCGCGAGGGCCGCAGGTCCGGATGCGCGAGACTGCGCCAGATGCCCAGCATCACGCCATGGAAGAAGATCTGCTTCTCGCGCACGGAGTTGTTGTAGGTGGGTGTGACTTCCACATGGAACTCACCGTCGCTGACATGGCAGTCGATGATGGCGGCATAGGTGAGCAGGCGCAGGGGCAGGCGCAGGTGTTCGGTGGCCTGCTGCAGGTTGGCGCTGGCATAGAGGCCGAAAGCCAGCACATAGAGGTTGCCGGGCTGGAAGAAGCGCGCGTAATCCAGGCCCAGGGCGAGGTCGGCGCCTTCCTGTATGGCCAGGCGCCAGAGCTGGTCCATCTTGCTGGCCGGCAGGCGGGCACCTTCCTGGTCCATGAGCCGGGGATCTATGCCGACGCGGCGCAGCAGTCGGGTGCTGTCCAGTCCCTGGGACTGCAGCGCCAGGCTGAAAGGCCTCAGCCAGCCGGCCACCTGGGTGATGGTGGTGGCGTCATCCTGTGTTTCCACGCTCTGTCCCTGCACGGTTTTCCCTCACCGGTTCGGCTTATCTGCCTTGAAATGACAAGTCATTGGCTTGCGCTGACAACCCTGCGTTCTTGTGGCTGAGAAGCGTAAGCCATTAATTTCTCAAATTATTCGTCATCATACCGGGCCCACTGGCCGGTATGGCGACATTTTAGCCATTCGTCCCAACTGGCGGTGGCAACAATGACGTTTCGCATGGCAGGGAGTCAATCGCGTGCAGCGTCGACCGGGGGGACCTCCCGGTATCTGCATGGAAGATGTCAGTCGCTGGATTAGTTGTCCGGTTAAGCCCGGTAGTCCGGCATCGAAGATTAGAACCATAAAGACCGTATGCAGATGACTCCACTCCGTTATATAGCCTTCATCACCGAATCCGAGCTGGACCGCGAACTGCTCTGTTCCTCGCTCATGGTGGTGGGGGACCGCTCCGGCGCGCGCTGGGAATACAGCCTGGATATGAATGCCGATGTCGTGTTCATCGACACCGACAATGAATCCTTCTTCAACCGCTTTCGCAAACACACCCGTTCGGTGGTGGTGGGCTATGGCAGCCTGCCGCGCCGCGGCACGCACTACCACCTGCAAAAGCCTCTGCGCATGCGCGACTTCATGGACCTGCTGGCCCATGTGGTGCGTGACGGCCTGAACGAACATGACGAAGTGGTGCGCCACTACATGGCCGAGCTCGGGCACACGCATATGACGCTGGATGTGGTGATAGAGATGGTGCAGCGCCTGGCGCATGGCAACGTCGACAAGGAGAGCGTGGCGCGTCATATGGGCATCAGCGCCAGCACGCTGCAGCGTCGCCTGGCGGCGGAGGGCGTGTCCTTCCGCCAGCTGCTCAATGAAACCCGGCGTGATCTCGCCGAGCGTTATCTGAAAGAGGGACGGCGCCCCATCAAGGATGTGGCCTATTCGCTGGGCTTTGCCGATCTCAGCAATTTCACCCGCGCCTTCCGGGGTTGGTTCGGCATGTCGCCGCGCGAATACCAGAAGACGACGCGCCAGGCCGTCTGAGTCTCAGCGGCTGGCGGTGTCGCGCGGGCAGTTGAGATAGCGTGACGACGCCAGCCATTTCTGGTCCGGGTAGTAGGAAAAGATGAACTGACCGCCCTTGAGGCTGTCTATCACCTGCCGGGCAATGCCCATGCGCAAGGCCGGGCAGCCCCAGCTGCGGCCCAGCCGGCCGAATTTCTCCGCCATGCCTTCCTGCACATAGGGCGCGCCATGCATGACGATGGCGCGCTCCATGGCCTTGTCGTTCACGCCTGTTTCCAGTCCCTGCATGCGCAGCGAATAGCCATTGCTGCCGTTATAGGTGTCGCCGGTGCGGAACAGGCCGATGCTGGAGGCCAGGCTGCCGGGCGCGTTGGAAAAATGCGTGGTCATGTTGTCGCCGCTGTTGCGGCCATGCGCGACCAGCTCATGGAAGAGCAGGCTGCTGCGGCCGAGGTCGAAGACCCAGAGCCGGGGCGTGGTGGAGGGCAGGGAGTAATCGATCACCGCCAGGCGCTGCGCGACCGGCATGCCACTGCCGGCAGCACAGTGCATGGCACCCAGGGCCAGGGCCAGCACTTCCGGATTGGCGTCGGGAGCGGCGGCCTGCAGGCGGGGCAGGAGAGGATTGTCGTTTTCCTGCGCGGCAGCCGTCATCGGGCCCAGGCCCAGCAGCAGTGGCAAACAGCAGGAAAACAGGAGACGCAGGCGCATGCGGGATATCTCGGCAGTGGCGCTGCTGTTCTCAGGCAGCAGGCGCAGGGCTGGCGGCAATCCGTCGCAGGGGTGAAGGCGGCACCGTAGCACCGTCTTCCCGGCCTGTCAGCCGTCTATTTGTCAGGCGGCGGTCTCAGGGGCCCGGTGTTTTGTTACGGCCTATGTCCGGGATTCCGGTGGCGCGGTTGATACGGTAAAACGGACAGTCCGCATTCCGTAGCAGGCCCGCTGGGGCAAGGAGTTGAGCCCGATGAGGAAGACCGCATGGATAGTGCTGCCCGCGCTGCTGCT
>DASUXS010000342.1:0-9050 GCA_036377855.1 Moraxellaceae bacterium | reverse complement strand
ATACGTACATTGTCGTCGCGCAGGCTGTTGAGTTCGCGCAAGGTGGCCATGGACACCTGGTACTGGGCCGCGAGGCGCGTGAGGTTCTCGCCGCGCACGACTTTATGCTTCACATAACGGGGCTTGCTCTCGGCCGGCTTTTTATCGGCGGCCTTCTTTTCTTCCGGCTTTTTATCCGTCGCCGCCGCTAGCACATCCCTCTTCACATCCTTGGCAGCACTGTCGGCCGCCACCGCCGGGACACGGTCCTTGTCCGCCAGCCACGCGAAATAAGTGCCAGGGGCCGGGTACTGGATGCAGTAACGGCGCACGCCATCGAACACAGCCTTGGCCAGCTGGCGCTGGTAATCCTTGTTGACGAGTTTCTTTTCCTCGTCCGGATTGGAGATGAAACCGGTTTCCACCAGCAGCGACACCATGCCCGGTTCCTTGAGCACGGCAAAGCCGGCCTGTTCCACGCGCTGGCTGTGCAGCGTGCCGACACGGTCCAGGCCACCGAGGATGTTGCGGCCCATATGCAGGCTGTGTTCCAGCGAGCCGGCCACCACCATGTCGGCCAGCACATTGCGCAGCACGTCGTCACCGTTTTCCAGGGCGGCACCACCGATAAGGTCGGCGCGGTTTTCACGTTCGGCCAGCATGCGCGCGAAACGCGAGGTGGCGGAGTTGGCGCCCTTGAGCGAAAGCGCGAACACGGAAGCGCCCTTGGCGGCTCGGCTGGGCGCGGCATCGGCATGGATGGAAACGAAGATGTCGGCCTTGTGCTGGTAGCGCGCGACACGGCGACGCTCCTGCAAGGGAATGAAATAGTCACCGGTACGCGTCAGCACCGCGGTCAGGCCGGGCTCGGCATTCAGCTGCGCCTGCAGCTCGCGGGCTATGGACAGGGTCACGTCTTTTTCATGCGTGCCGTTGGCGCCGCTGGCGCCCGGGTCTTCGCCGCCATGGCCGGGGTCGATGGCGATGATGACATTGCGGTAGCGTTTGGGATCGAACTTCTCCGGCTCGGGGCGCGGCGCGGCGACCTCAACCGGCTTCTTTTCAACAATGGTTTTTTCAGCAGGGCTTTTTTCCGCGGCCGGCTTCTCTGTGGTGGTCACCGGCTTTGCCGGCGTTGCAGGAACAGCAGGCGTAACAGGCGCTGCCACTTCCGGTTTGCGCTCCACCAGCTTTTCCAGGGCATCGGGCGCGGCCGCCACCGTTTCCGGCGTTTTCTCGGCAGGCTTTTCCACCGCTTTTTCCACGGGCCCGGCCGCCAGGCCGGCAGCCGGTTTGTCATACAGGTCCAGCACCAGGCGGTGGCCGTATTTCTCGTTGGGCGGCAGCTGGAAAATACGCGGCGAAAGTTCCACCGTGGTGTCTATGACCAGGCGCTGGCCGTTGCCGTTCTTTTCCAGGCGTATGGATTTCAGCGGGCCCACGGCGGCCGCGGAATTCAGGGGCGCCGTCAGCTGCGCATCATCCAGCTCGACGATGAGGCGGGCCGGCGTGCTGTCGGGGCTGACGCGGTATTTGAGCGGGCCGGAGAGGTCCAGCACCAGG
Source organism: Moraxellaceae bacterium (assembly GCA_036377855.1). Classification (GTDB taxonomy): domain Bacteria; phylum Pseudomonadota; class Gammaproteobacteria; order Pseudomonadales; family Moraxellaceae; genus UBA2031. The sequence goes on along the minus strand of DASUXS010000342.1, from coordinate 7,508 downwards.
CGGGTGTTGTCGGGCGCACGCCAGGAGCGCAGGGCGGTGATGTCGGCGGCAAAAAGCGCGGGAGGCAAGAGCGCCGCCAGCAGGGCCAGGCCGGCAAGGGATTTCTTCATCAACTGCAGACTGGACACGCTCATCCCCGCCACTTTCTGAGCACCGACTGCCCGGATTCATTGCGCGCAGTGAATACCAGTTCCCGGCCCTGCGTCATGGCCCGGATTGTAATGACCAGGTCGGGAGGCGGCAAAAGCGGCTGGCCGCGTTCCGGCCATTCGACCAGGGCCAGCGTGTCGGGGCGGCAGTAATCGCGTATGCCCATCAGCTCCAGCTCTTCCGGATCGGTGAGGCGGTAGAGGTCGAAGTGGTAGACCGTGGCGGCGGCCAGCTCGTAGGGCTCCACCAGCGTGTAAGTCGGACTCTTCACCGCTCCCGTGTGGCCATAGCCGCGCAGGATGCCGCGCGTCAGCGTGGTCTTGCCGGCACCAAGGTCGCCTTCGAGATAGACCACGCCACGGCCCTCCAGGGCAGCGGCGAGTTCACGGCCCAGGGCTTCCTGGGCCTCGGCATCGGCGGCCTGGCGCGTGATGCTGTCGCTCATGGATTCACCCGCTGGCGCAAAAAAGGAAACAGATCGGAGGCGCCCAGGCCGCGTTCACCGCCGGCATGGGCCGCGGCATCACCGGCCAGGGCATGCACCAGCACGCCCAATGCCGCCGGCTGCGGCAGGCCCTGCACCTGCAGCGCGCCTATGACACCGGCCAGCACATCGCCCATGCCGCCCACGGCCATGCCGGGATTGCCATAGGGACAGAGCTGCAGGCCGGCATCGTCCAGCACCAGCGAACCCGCGCCCTTGAGGATGACGGCGCCGCCGTAACGCTGTTTCAGCGCATTGATGGCGGCGACGCGGTCCGCCTGCACTTCGGGAATGCTGCTGCCCAGCAGGCGGGCGGCTTCGCCGGGATGTGGCGTCAGCACCCAGTTGCTGCGACGTTCGGGCTGGCCGGCCAGCAGATTGAGGCCGTCGGCATCGACAATCAAAGGCAGGCCGCTGTCGAGCACGGCGCCGAACAGGGCCGTACCCCATTCATCACGGCCCAGGCCGGGGCCCAGCACCACGGCATCGGCACGCGCCAGCAAGGGCGTGAGATCGGCGGCCACGTTCACGCCATGGCACATCAATTCGGGACGGCGTCCGGTAATGAAGGCCGTGTGCTCCGGGCGCGTGGCCACGGACACCAGCCCGGCACCGCTGCGCAGCGCGGCTTCGGCGGCCAGCGCCACCGCACCGGCCATACCATGGTTGCCACCCACGACGAGCAGATGGCCATTGCTGCCCTTATGGGCATCACGGGCACGGCGGCCCAGGCGTTCGGTATCCGCGGCCATCAGGCGGCGTGCGGCCGGCAGCGAGCCGGCATAGGTTTCCGCCGGCACATCGAGATCACTGAAAGAAAGCGCACCGGTGAGGGCGGGACCGCGTCCGGTAAGCAAGCCCAGCTTGAGCCCTATGAAACTGATGGTGGCCTCGGCCTGCACCGCCTCGCCCAGCTCGGCGCCGGTATCGGCCTGCAGGCCGGAGGGCAGGTCCAGGGCCAGCACGGGACGGCCGCTGCGGTTAAGCGCCGCAATGGCGGCGGCAAAGTCGCCGGCCGGCGGTTTGTTGAGGCCGGTGCCGAAGAGGGCATCGACATAGACATCGGCCGGCGGCAGCACGCCGCTCCAGCTTTTCTCCGGCACCCGTGCGCGCGTGGCATCATTCGCGGCTTCCGCCGCCTCGCCCGTCAGCGGCTCGTGGTCGCCCACGGTCAGCACCTGCACGTCGAGGTGCTGGTTCCAGGCCAGGCGCGCCAGCACATAACCGTCGCCGCCGTTGTTCCCGGGGCCGGCCAGCACGACAATGCGCACAGCCGCCGGCCAGCGTTCGCGCAGCAGGTGGAAGGCCGCCTGCCCGGCGCGCGTCATCAGCGCATAGCCGGAGAGGCCGCTGGCGATGGCGCGGCGATCCAGCTCCCGGGTCTGGGCGGCGGTATAGAGGGAACGGGGCAGCAAGGGCATGGCGGCAGACCGGGGTGACGGGGCGTCAGGCACTTTACCCCAATCCGTGCAGCCATGCCCCTCGATAAAAAAAGCGCGTCACGTACAAGCAGCCAGCCATGAAACAGATTCCCGCGGCCAACGCGGATCTCGACTACAACGCGCTCGCCACCGACATCAAACGCTGGGGGCGCGAACTCGGCTTCCAGCAGGTCGGCATCAGCGATATCGCCCTGGGCGAGCATCCGGCACGCCTGCAGGACTGGGTGGCGCGCGGCTTCCATGCCGACATGGATTTCATGGCCGACCCCAAGCGCACACATCCCGCCGACCTCATTCCCGGCACCGCCCGCGTCATCAGCGTGCGCATGGATTACTGGCCGGACGACACGCGTGCGCCGGAAATCCTGCGCGACCCGACCCGCGCCTATATCTCGCGCTATGCCCTGGGCCGCGACTATCACAAGACCGTGCGCAAACGCCTGCAGAAATTCGCCGAACGCATCGCCGAGGCCGTGGGGCCTTTCGGCTACCGCGCCTTCGTGGATTCCGCGCCGGTGATGGAAAAACCCTTTGCCGAACAGGCCGGCCTGGGCTGGATGGGCAAGCACACCGTCATCATCAACCGCACGGCCGGTTCCTATTTTTTCCTGGGCGAGCTCTTCACCGACCTGCCGCTGCCGGTTGATGCGCCTGTCAGCAAGCACTGCGGCAGCTGCAGCGCCTGCATAGATATCTGCCCCACCCAGGCCATCGTCGCGCCCTACCAGCTGGATGCGCGCAAATGCATTTCCTGGCTGACCATTGAATTCGAAGGCGAGATTCCGCTGGAGTTGCGCCGGCCCATAGGCAACCGCGTCTTCGGCTGCGACGACTGCCAGCTGGTCTGCCCCTGGAACCGCTACGCCAAGGCCTCGCCGGAAAGCGATTTCCTGCCGCGCGGCAAGCTGGACCGCGCCTCTTTGCTGGAGCTTTTCCAGTGGAGCGAGGCGCAATACCTGCGCGCCACCGAAGGCATGGCCCTGCGCCGCGCGCTGTATCCGGTCTTCCTGCGCAATCTCGCCCTGGGCCTGGGCAATGCGCCCTACGATGCCGCCATCGTGCAGGCCCTGCAGGCAAGATTGCCCGAGGCCGGCGATGTGCTGGCCGAACAGATACGCTGGTCGCTGGCGGAACAGGAAAGCCGCAAGCCCTAAAGCAATCCCGTAGGAGCGGCTTCAGCCGGGGGCGCCTAGCCGCTCCTACAAAAGCTTGCGCGCTTCGTGTTGAATAGCGCCCGCTTCCCCTCTTTTTCCAGGACCTCCCAATGGCCGGCTCCAGCCTGTTTGTGCTTATCGACGATATCGCCACCGTTCTCGACGACGTTTCCGTCATGACCAAGGTCGCCGCCAAGAAAACCGCCGGCGTGCTGGGCGATGACCTGGCGCTGAATGCCGAACAGGTCAGCGGCGTGAAAGCCGACCGCGAACTGCCGGTGGTCTGGGCCGTGGCCAAGGGCTCCATACGCAACAAGCTCATCCTGGTGCCGGCCGCCCTGGCCATCAGCGCCTTCCTGCCTTGGGCGGTGACGCCGCTCTTGATGCTGGGCGGTGCCTTCCTCTGTTTCGAGGGCTTTGAAAAGCTGGCGCATAAATTCCTGCACAGCGCCGACGAAGACAGCGCGCATCACAGCCAGCACACCCAGGCGCTGGCGCGCAGCGAAGAAGAGCTGCTGGCCCTGGAAAAGGAAAAGATCAAAGGCGCGGTGCGCACCGACTTCATCCTGTCCGCAGAAATCATCGTGATTGCGCTGGGGACGGTCGCCAATGCCAGCTTTGCCCAGCAGGTGGCCGTGCTCGCGGGCATCGCCACCCTCATGACGGTGGGCGTCTACGGCCTGGTGGCCGGCATCGTGAAACTGGATGACGGCGGCCTCTGGCTCAGCCGTCGCGACAGCAGCGTGGCGCAACGCCTGGGCCAGGCCATACTCGCGGCCGCGCCCTGGCTGATGAAATCGCTGTCGGTGCTGGGCACGGCGGCCATGTTCCTTGTCGGTGGCGGCATCCTGGTGCACGGCCTGCCGCCGGTGCATCACGGCATCGAGCACATCGCGGCCGCCGCGGGTCCGCTGGCGGGCCTGTCATCGTCGCTGCTGGCCGGTGTGTTTGGGGTGCTGGCGGGTGCCGTGGTGCTGGCCGGTGTCACGCTGGCGGGCAAGCTCCGCAAAAAGGCGGCTTGAGAAAAGAAAAACGCCGCACGGGAAGTGCGGCGTTTTTCTTTCAACTGCCAGCAGCGATTGCTAGCTCAATCGCCCTGGGGCAGACGGAAGAAATACTGGCGGTAGTAACGCAGTTCGGCGATGGAATCGCGGATGTCGTCCAGGGCCAGGTGCGAGCTCTGCTTGGTGAAATTGCCCATCAGGTCCGGGTACCAGCGCCGCGCCAGCTCCTTGACCGTGCTCACGTCCAGGTTGCGGTAGTGGAAGAAGGCTTCCAGCCTGGGCATGGTGCGGTAGAGGAAGCGGCGGTCCTGGCAGATGGAGTTGCCGCACATGGGCGACTTGCGCGCATCCACGAAGCGGCTGAGGAATTCAATGGTCTGGGCCTCGGCCTCGGCCTCGTCGGTCTTGCTGCGGCGCACGCGCTCCACCAGGCCGGACTGGCCGTGCTGGCGGGTATTCCATTCGTCCATGCCGTTCAGCACCGTGTCTTTCTGGTGGATGGCGAAGACCGGGCCTTCGGCCAGCACATTGAGGTGGGCGTCGGTGACGATGGTGGCGATCTCTATGATGCGGTCATTGTCCGGATCCAGGCCCGTCATCTCCAGGTCTATCCAGATCAGGTTGCCTTCCTTGTTGCTGGCATTGGTTTTATTGCTGCTCATGCAGGACTCCAGTGGCAGAATGCGGGCATGTAAGGCCTGCAAAGATGCGCTGATGATAGCAGAGCCCCGCCGCCGCCCCGTGACCCAACACAGGCCAAAATGAACCGTCCGGCTTCTTTATGAGCAAACGCAAACTGTCCCGCCAGCAGGCCCATCGCGTGCAACGCATCCAGGAGGAGCGCATTGCCCGTGCCGGCCGCCGCGAAGCCGCCGCCGATGCCCTGCTGGCCAGTGGTGAGCTGGGCGCGGAACAGGAAGGCCTGGTGATCGCGCACTACGGCACGCAGCTGGATATCGAGGCCGCCGATGGCCAGGTCTGCCGCTGCCATCTGCGCGCCAACCTCGAGCACCTGGTCACCGGCGACCGCGTCATCTGGCAGGCGCCGCAAAGCCAGGGAGAAGGCAGTGAAGGCGATATCGGCGTGGTCACCGCCCTGGTGCCGCGCCACAGCCTGCTGGTGCGGCCCGATCCCTATGGCAAGCTCAAGCCGGTGGCCGCCAATATCGATCGCATCCTGCTGGTGATCGCGCCCTTCCCGGACCCGTCGGCCCTGCTGGTGGACCGCTATCTCGTGGCCTGCGAACTCACCGGCATACGCCCCGTCATCCTGCTCAACAAGGCCGACCTGGTGACGCCGGAAATGGCGCCCGCCCTGGACGCCCTGCTCGCCGAATACGAGGCCATCGGCTACGAAACGCGGCGCATCAGCGCCAGCGCCGGCCAGCTGTCCGACCTGGCCGAGCTGATCGGCCGGCAGACCGTGGTCTTTGTCGGCCAGTCCGGCGTCGGCAAATCCTCCATCGTGAATGTGCTGCTGCCCGAGGCCGAGCAGCGCATAGGCGAAATCTCCGGCAACTCCCGCCTGGGCCAGCACACCACCACCACCGCCCGCCTCTTCCACCTGCCCGGTGGCGGCGACCTCATAGACTCCCCCGGCATACGCGAGTTCGGCCTCTGGCATGTGGACGAGGGCCAGCTGCTGGACGGCTATGTGGAATTCCAGCCCTTCCTGGGCCAGTGCCGCTTCCGCAACTGCGCCCACCGCGAAGAACCGGGCTGCGCCCTCAAGCGCGCCGTGGACGAGGGCGGCATCAGCGCCGGCCGCTGGCAGCGCTTCCAGATCCTGCGCGAAGGCCTGACCCGGCCCGCCGACCGGCCCTGAGCGGGACCTGACGCCGGACCTGCCTTGAAGCAAAGGCCGGGGTATACTGCCGCCCCTTTTGCCCATCGCAGCCGCCGTTCTGGACCGTTTTATGGACCGTTTTGTCGAATTCCTGATCAACCACTACCTGCTGGCCGGCACCTTTGCCGCCCTGGCTGTCGCCTTCCTCGTCAACGAGTTCCTGCGCGGTGGCAAGTCCGTCACGCCCCAGGGCCTGTCCAGCCTGGTCAACCAGCAGAAAGCCCGCCTCATCGACGTGCGCGACCCGGCCGAATTCCGCGCCGGCCATATCAGCGGCAGCGAGAACATCCCCTTCAGCCGCATCGATGAGCAGTTGCCACAATTGAAAAGCGACCTGACGCGCCCCATTGTCATCGTATGCAACCTCGGGCAGGTTGCCGGCAGCGTGGGCCAGAAGCTCAAGGCCGCCGGCCACACCCAGGTCTACAAGCTCGAAGGCGGCATCAGCAACTGGAAAGGCCAGTCGCTGCCGCTGGTGAAGAAATAAGCATCAAGCTCATACAAGCAGTAAGCCTTAACGGCGGAGGTCATCATGGCTCGCGTTGTCGTCTACACCACCCAGGTCTGCCCCTATTGCGTGCGCGCCAAGCAGCTGCTCAAGCAGAAAGGCGCCAGCTTCGAGGAAGTCGACCTGACGCGCGACCACGAGGCCCGCATGGCCCTGGTCGAGCGCACGCGCATGCGCACCGTGCCGCAGATTTTCATCAACGATGAATTCATCGGCGGCTGCGACGAGCTCTATGCGCTGGAACGTGCCGGCGAGCTGGATGGCCGCCTCGCCGCCTGATTTTTTAAAAGGCCGCCCCGGATAAGGGCGGCCGTTTTGTTTCAGACCTAACAAGCATCATCCACCTACAATCAACCAAGGATCCGCTTCATCATGTCAGAACAACAGCAGGCCCAGGGCCAGTTCGCGCTGCAGCGCATTTACGTCAAGGACCTGTCCTTCGAAGCCCCCAACGCCCCCAAGACTTTCCTGGCTGCCTGGCAGCCGGAAGTGAATGTGGAGCTGTCCACGGCGGCCAGCCGCCTTGAAGACGGCAAGAATTACGAAGTGGTGCTGTCGCTGACCGTGACCGTGAAGAACGACAATGCCACCGCCTTCCTGGTGGAAGTGAAGCAGGCCGGCATTTTCCTCATCGAAGGCGTGCCCGAGGCGCAGATCGGCCAGCTGCTGGGCGCCTACTGCCCCAATGTGCTCTTCCCCTACGCCCGCGAAACCGTGTCGGATGTGGTCACCCGCGGCAGCTTCCCGCAGATGCTGCTGGCCCCGGTGAATTTCGACGCCGTGTTCGCCGAAGCCCAGCGCAAGCGCGCCGAGCAGACGGAAGGCGAAACCCTGCAGTAAGCGCAGCCGGCGCCGGCAGCGCCAGGAAAAAAGGGCGGCCATGGCCGCCCTTTTTTCCTGGCGCTGCCGGCGCCGGCTGC
>DASUXS010000341.1:0-8107 GCA_036377855.1 Moraxellaceae bacterium | reverse complement strand
GGTGCTTCACCTGCGCCCAGCAGCGTGAAAAAACTCATCACCTGCCGTTCCAGTGCTTTTTCCCAAGCCATGATGTTTTCGGGGATTCGCATGGCGGCCCTCCCGACCTGACCCTTGCCCGATCAGTGTAGGTGCCGCTTTTGCGCGCCTGTTTCCGCCTGTCAGCCCAGAATGCCGTGCAGCTTCTCCACCAGCCGCGACAGCAGCAGCGGCTTGGACAGGTAGTCGTTCATGCCGGCCATCAGGCAGCGGTCGCGATGCTCGGGCAGGGCATGCGCCGTCAGCGCCACGATGTAGTGCGGCACGATGTTCTTCTGTTTTTCCCAGAAGCGCAGGCGGCGCGTGGTTTCAAAGCCGTCCATGAAGGGCATTTCGCAGTCCATGAAGATGAGGTCGAAGCGCGGGGCATGGCCGGAGGCGATGATGTCCAGCGCCTCCTGGCCGCTGCTGGCCATGCGTGCCTCTATGCCCACTTTCTGCAGGAAGCCGTGTATCACCAGCTGGTTGATGGGATTGTCTTCCACCACCAGGGCCTGGCGACCGGCAAACAGGCTGGGCGAAATCACCAGCTGGCGCGGATCCGGCAGGGGGGGGTTGTTGGCCGCGGTTTTCAGCAGCACCGTGAAGCGGAAAATGCTGCCCTGGCCCGGCGTGCTGTGCACGGCAATCTCGCCGTGCATGAGCTCCACCAGCTGGCGGCAGATGGCCAGGCCCAGGCCCGAACCACCGTATTGCCGTGACGTCGACGAATCCGCCTGCACGAAGGACTCGAACAATCGCGGCAGCAGCTCGGGTGCAATGCCTATGCCGTTGTCTTCGACCTCGAAACGCAGGCGCACACGGTTATTGCCTTCTTCCAGCACGCTGACGCGCAGGGAAACATTGCCGTAGTCGGTGAACTTGATGGCGTTGCTGAGCAGGTTGAGCAGCACCTGGCGCAGGCGGCCGGAGTCGCCGCGCACATGCACCGGCAGGTCGCGCGACCGTTCGCAGACCAGGGACAGGGATTTTTCGCGGGCGCTCAGCGTGAAGACCTGTATGCATTCATCCAGCAGGTCCAGCAGGTTGAAATCCGCCATTTCCAGTTCGATCTTGCCGGCGGCGATCTTGGAATAATCCAGGATGTCGTTGATGACGTTGAGCAGGGCATGGCCCGAGCTGAACAGCGTCTCCACGTAATTCTTCTGCACATTGTCCAGCGACGTGTCCTGCAGCAGCTGCGTGATGCCTATCATGGCGTTCATGGGCGTGCGGATTTCATGGCTCATCTTGGCCAGGAAATCGGTCTTGGCCGCGCTCTCCGCTTCTGCCCGCATCACCGCCTGTTCCTGCGCGCTGCGTTCGCGCTTGAGGATGTTGAGGCGGTCGGCCAGCGCCAGCGCCAGCAGCACCTGCTGCACGATGAAGGCGATCTCCATGCCGTTCAGCGTGAGCAGGAAGGGCAGGCCGGGGAAGGCGCCGAAACTCTGCAGCGAGAGGATGACAGCCATGGTGAGCAGCATGCCCCAGGACAGCAGGAAGAGGCGGGCTTCACGTAGCCCGGCGCGCAGGCGCAGCAGGGCGGTGGTGGAAATGGTGGCCATGGTGGCCAGCGCCAGCAGCGGTTGCAGTTTGTAGCCGACACCGACGGGCGCGAGGAAATGCAGGGGCACCGCCGCCAGGCAGACCAGGGCGATGCCCAGCAGGAAACGGTCCGCGATGCGCCAGTTGGCGGTGCCGAGATAGTCGCGCGCGAACAGCGCGCCGGCGGCCAGCATGGTAAAGACAAAGATCAGCTGTGCATGCGCATTCCACACCGGTGACTGCGGCCACAGCCGGTAGGCCATGCCTTCGAAGCAGAGCAGGTAGAAGAAGGCGGAACCGATATAGAGCACGTAGTAGCGGTAGATCTTTTCGCGTACCGCCAGCCACAGGAAGAGGTGGTAGATGATGAGGCCTATGGTGATGCCGAAGCCGGCGCCGCGTATCCAGCCCTGGGCTTCGGTTTCGCCGAAGAACTGTTCACGGCTGCTCAGCGTCAGCGGCACATTCATGGAGCTGGTGCTGGCCACGCGCAGGTAATAGTCCTGGCCGCTGCGGGCGGGCAGGTTGAGCGGGATGGCAAAGGCGCGGGTCTGCAGCGGGCGCTGGGCAAAGGGCAGGGTGTCGCCGAGTTGCAGGTAGGGCAGGTCCGCACCGGGCGCATGGAACTCGACATGGTCCAGCACCGGATAATTCAGCTGTAGCATCAGCGGCAGGGTTTCGGCGCTGCTGTTTTCGACACGGAAATGGAACCAGCAGGCACCACGCTGGTAGCCGAAGACGATGGTGGGATGCGGCAGGGGTGTGAAACCGGCGGCCTGCACCTGGTCCAGGCCGAGATGGCCGCTGGCATCGCAGCGGAAAGCCACGAAAGGTTCGATGCGGGTTTCGCCGACCGGGCCGGTCAGCTGCAGCGCCGCCGGATGGCCGGCGTGGGCATGGTCGGTCTGGAGAAAGGCCAGCAGGGCCAGTGCCGACAGCAGGAGCAGGAGTCCGCCATCCCTGGCGAAGTCAAAAAAACGGTGCAGGCGAAAGGGGTGCACAACAAGCCCTCGGTCCGTAAGGGGTTGCGGCGATCATAGCAGTCCGCTCCCCGGCGGGAAGCGGACGAGTCGACAGGCAGGCGGTTTACTTGCGCAGGCTGTTGTTGAAGTGGGGTGACAGCGTGGTGAAGAGGGCTTTGAGCAGCTTGGGATTGCCCGCCACCACATTGCCCGACTCCAGATAGCCGTGGCCGCCGGCGAAATCGCTGACCAGGCCACCGGCTTCACGGATGAGCAGGTCGCCCGCGGCGATGTCCCAGGGCTGCAGGCCGAATTCGAAGAAACCGTCGAGACGGCCGGCGGCGACATAGGCCAGGTCCAGCGACGCGGCACCGGCACGGCGCAGGCCGGCGGTCTGCTTGGCCACGTCCTTGAACATGCCCAGGTAGTTGTCGATGTGTTCCTGCTGGTCCGGGCGGAAGGGGAAGCCGGTGCCGATAAGGCCGCCTTCCAGCGTGCGACGCGAGGTGACGCGCAGGCGGCGGCCGTTCATGGCGGCACCGCGACCGCGGCTGGCGGTGAATTCTTCGCGCTTGATGGGGTCCAGCACGACCGCATGCTCGGTGACGCCCTTGTACTGCACGGCGATGGACACCGCGAACTGCGGGAAGCCATGGATGAAGTTGGTGGTGCCATCGAGGGGATCGATGATCCAGAGCCAGTCCGCGCCTTCGCCGCTGCCTTCGCGGCGGCCGCCTTCCTCGCCCAGGAAGCTGTGGCTGGGGTAGGTCTTGAGCAACACATTCATGATGGCGTTTTCGGCGGCGCGGTCGACCTTGGTGACATAGTCGTTGATGCCCTTGGCCTCGACGTCGACCAGGTCCACTTTCTCGGCGGACTGGGCAATGAGGTCGCCGGCGGCACGGGCGGCGCGCAGCGCCATGTTGAGCATGGGTTGCATGGAGCGGACTCTGTGAAAGAACGGGAAGGGCGCGGATTGTAGCCTCGCCGCCGGACGGGGGAAATCCCTACGTGGTGCCCGGAGATAGCCGGGACGGTATTTGTTACCATGCGCGGCCCAGTTCCGAGCCAGCCCCAGGCCCGCCGCATGCTTGCCAACGTCCGCATCGTCCTCGTCAACACCACCCTGCCCGCCAATATCGGCGCGGCGGCCCGCGCCATGAAGACCATGGGCCTGACGGATCTCTGCCTGGTCGAACCCAAGATATTCCCCAGTGCCGAAGCCACCTCCCTGGCTTCCGGCGCCTCCGACGTGCTGGCCAGGGCCAGGGTCGTGGCCACGCTGGAAGAGGCGGTGGCCGACTGCAGCCTCGTCATCGGCACCAGTGCGCGCAGCCGCACCATTCCCTGGCCGCTGATGGATGCCCGCCAGGCCGGCGAGGCGGTACGCCTGGAGTCGGCGCAGCAGCATGTGGCCATCGTCTTCGGGCGCGAGGACCGCGGCCTCACCAATGAAGAGCTGCAGCGCTGCAACTACCATGTCTGCATCCCCACGGATGAAGAGTACGGCGTGCTCAACGTGGCCGCCGCCGTGCAGGTGCTGGCCTATGAGGTGCGCATGGCGCATCTGCAGGCCGAACAGGCGCCGGTGCCCGAGGCAAACCGCATGCCCTTCCAGTTCCTGCACTGGGACCAGGAGGTGGTGCCGCACGGGGACATGGAGCGCTTCTACGAGCACTTCGAGCAGATGCTGCTGGATACCGGCTTCCTCACCCAGGACAACCCGCGCCAGCTCATGGCGCGTGCGCGCCGTCTGTTCGGCCGCGTGCGCCTGGACCGCATCGAATACAATATGTGGCGGGGCATCTTCACGCGCCTGCAGGAAGTCGCGGCGGAACTGAAAAAGGCGAAAGGCTGACCATGTTCGACCGATTGAAAGAAGACATCGCATCCGTTTTCGACCGCGACCCGGCCGCGCGCAGCTCACTGGAAGTGCTGCTCAACTATCCCGGCATACACGCCAATATCTTCCATCGCCTGGCGCATGCCCTGTGGCTGGCCAACTGGAAGGGCCTGGCGCGCTGGATCTCCTCGCTGTCGCGCTTTCTCACCGGCATTGAAATCCATCCCGGCGCCCGTATCGGCCGCCGCTTCTTCATAGACCACGGCATGGGCGTGGTCATAGGCGAGACCGCCGAGATCGGCGACGACGTCACCCTCTACCATGGTGTCACCCTGGGCGGCACCAGCTGGGACAAGGGCAAGCGCCACCCCACCCTGGGCAATGGCGTGGTGGTGGGGGCGGGGGCCAAGGTCATTGGCCCCATCCTCATCGGCGACGGTGCCAAGGTCGGCTCCAATGCCGTGGTCACCAAACCCGTGCCGGCCGGTGCCACCGCCGTCGGCAATCCGGCCCGCCTCATCCTTAAAGAAGAGATAGATGCCGCTGAGCAGGCGCGCCGGGCCTTTGCCGAGAAGATAGGTTTCCAGGCCTATGCCGCCACGCCGGACCTGCCGGATCCCGTGGTCGAGGCCATACGCCACCTGCTGGACCATATGCAGCAGGCCGATGCGCGCATGGACCGCATGTGCGAAAGCCTGACCCGCCTGGCCCCGGGCTTCTGCGACCAGAAGCCGGAGGCGCTCAAGGTCGAGGACATCCCCGCCCTGCAGGACGAGGAGCGCAAACAGGCCTGAACGCCCGCCGGTGCTGGTGCCGGCGCTGGTATTGGAAGGGCCAAGTCACTAGAATCCCCGAGCTTTTTAGTCGGGCAAATTCTTGACTGATTTACTCGGGATTTGGGATACTGGCGGCCTGCGGACGGTTTGCCGTCCTGTTCCTGCCCGGATTTCAAAGACTTAGCCGGATTTCAAACACTTGAGAGAGGTGCCCCCATGCGCCTGACCACCAAAGGACGCTATGCCGTGACCGCCATGCTGGATTTGGCCCTGCATGCCCGTCACGACCCGGTCAGCCTGGCCGACATCTCCGAGCGCCAGTCGATCTCGGTGTCCTATCTCGAGCAGCTCTTCGCCAAGCTGCGCAAGAACGGCCTGGTGTCCAGCGTGCGCGGCCCCGGTGGTGGTTACCAGCTGGCCCGCGAGGGCGGCACCATCTTCATCGCACAGATCATCGATGCGGTGGACGAGTCGGTGGATGCCACCCGTTGCGGCGGCACCGGCACCTGCCAGCAGGGCATGACCTGCCTGACGCATGAACTGTGGAGCGATCTCAGCGAGCAGCTGCACAGCTTCCTCGCCGGCATCAGCCTGCAGGAACTGGTGGACCGTCGCGAAGTGCAGGCCGTGGCCCTGCGCCAGAGCGACCTGCAGAAACAGCGCCGCCACGGTGAAGAACACAGCCTCGACCTGATCGCGGCAACGAATTTCGCAGCAACGAATTGAAGTAGCGAGCTGAAACCCAGCTCCCCAGCCAGGTAAGTGGTAAGCAAGCAATGAAGCGACCGATCTATCTCGACTACTCCGCCACCACGCCGGTTGATCCGCGCGTGGCGCAGAAAATGGTGGAATGCCTCACCCAGGAAGGGAATTTCGGCAACCCCGCCTCGCGTTCGCATGCCTATGGCTGGCATGCCGAAGAAGCGGTGGAGAATGCCCGCCGCCAGGTCGCCGACCTGGTCAAGGCCGACCCGCGCGAAATCGTCTGGACTTCGGGCGCCACCGAATCCGACAACCTCGCCATCAAGGGTGCCGCCCATTTCTACCAGACCAAGGGCAAGCACATCGTCACCAGCAAGATCGAGCACAAGGCGGTGCTGGACACCTGCCGCCAGCTCGAGCGCGAAGGTTTCGAAATCACCTATCTCGATCCCGAGCTGGGCACCGGCCTGATCAAGCCGGAAGCGGTGGAAGCGGCGCTGCGCCCCGACACCATCCTGGTGTCGCTGATGCACGTGAACAACGAGATCGGCACCATCACCGACATCGCTGCCATCGGCGAGATCACCCGCGCCCGCGGCATCCTCTTCCATGTGGATGGCGCGCAGAGCACGGGCAAGGTGGAGATAGACCTGGAAAACACCAAGGTCGACCTGATGAGCTTTTCCGCGCACAAGACCTACGGTCCCAAGGGCATTGGTGCCCTGTATGTGCGTCGCAAGCCGCGCGTACGCCTGGAAGCCCAGATGCACGGTGGCGGCCACGAACGCGGTTTCCGCTCCGGCACCCTGGCCACGCACCAGATCGTCGGCATGGGCGAAGCCTTCCGTATCGCGAAAGAAGAAATGCAGGCTGAAAACGCCCGCATCGCCACTCTGCGCGACCGCCTCTGGGCCGGCCTGCAGGGCCTGGAGCAGGTCTTCATCAACGGTGATGCCACGCAGCGCGTGCCGCAGAACCTGAATGTCAGCTTCAATTTCGTCGAAGGCGAATCGCTGATCATGGCGCTCAAGGACATGGCCGTGTCCTCCGGCTCGGCCTGTACCTCGGCCAGCCTGGAACCGTCCTATGTGCTGCGTGCCCTGGGCCTGACCGACGAGCTGGCGCATTCCTCGATTCGTTTCACCATCGGCCGTTTCACCACGGAAGCCGATGTGGACTACGTGATTGGCCACTCGCAGCAGGCGGTGAACCGTCTGCGCGACCTGTCCCCGCTCTGGGATATGTACAAAGACGGCATCGACCTCAACACGGTCGAGTGGGTAGCGCATTAAGGCTTTCCTCCCTCTCCCACCGGGAGAGGGTTGGGGTGAGGGGCGGCCTCGCAATACAACTGCGCCCCACGAATTAAAGAGGTGAGTTCAAATGGCCTACAGCGAAAAAGTCATCGATCACTACGAGCATCCGCGCAATGTCGGCAAGCTCGACAAGAACGATGCCAGCGTTGGCACCGGCATGGTCGGCGCGCCGGCCTGCGGCGACGTCATGCAACTGCAGATCAAGGTGAGTGAAGACGGCATCATCGAAGACGCCCGCTTCAAGACCTATGGCTGCGGTTCCGCCATTGCTTCCAGCTCCCTGGTCACCGAATGGGTGAAGGGCAAGAGCCTGGACGAAGCCATGGGCATCAAGAACACGCAGATCGCCGAGGAACTGGCGCTGCCCCCCGTGAAGATCCACTGCTCGGTGCTGGCCGAGGACGCCATCAAGGCGGCCGTCGCCGACTATCGCAAGAAGCACGGAGCCTGATATGGCCGTTACCCTTTCCGAATCAGCAGCGAAACATGTGGGCGATTTCCTCGCCAATCGCGGCAAGGGAGTGGGTGTGCGCGTGGGCGTGAAGACCTCGGGCTGTTCCGGCCTGGCCTATGTGCTGGAGTTCGTGGATGAAACCCAGCCGGAAGACCTGATCTTCACCTCGCACGGCGTGAACGTGGTGGTGGATCCCAAGAGCCTGGCCTATATCGACGGCACGGAAATGGATTTCGTGAAGGAAGGCCTGAACGAAGGCTTCAAGTTTCGCAACCCCAACCAGAAGGGTGAGTGCGGTTGTGGTGAGTCCTTCACCGTCTGAGTCACTCCCTTCTCCCTCCGGGAGAAGATGCCCGAAGGGCGGATGAGGGGAAGCTGGCGACAGTGCCGGAATCCCCTCACCCTGGCCCTCTCCCGGGGGGAGAGGGGATAACAGCTCAGCAAGCGGATTTCTCGTGTCTACCAGCAATCACTTCGATCTCTTCAACCTC
>DASUXS010000340.1:0-2067 GCA_036377855.1 Moraxellaceae bacterium | reverse complement strand
CTCCAGGCTGTTCAGCAACATGAGGAGCATGTCGCGCGCGAGATCCTTTTTGCCGGCGGCGAGCTTGACACTCTCCTGCCAGTCCACCGCGGTGCCAGGAATCGGGGTGCCCGCGGGGGCAGCCGGTTCCTGTGGATCCGTCGCCGGTACATCGCCCCCTGTCGTCCACTTCGCGATCATGTGGGCCAGTTGTGATTCCTGCACCGGCTTGGTGAGGTAGTCCACCATGCCTGCCTGCAGCAGCGCTTCTTTTTCATTGGCCATGGCATGGGCCGTCAGTGCCACGATGGGAATGCGTTTCTGCACGCCGGTTTCCTGCTCGTGTGCCCGTATGGCGCGCGAGGCTTCCAGGCCGGAGAGGCCGGGCATCTGGATGTCCATGAAGACCAGGTCGAAGCTGCCTTCCTTGCACAGCGCGATGGCCTGGTAGCCGTCAGTGGCCGGCACCGCTTCCACATTGAGGTCGTTGAGCAGGGTGCAGACCAGCTTGAGGTTGGCGGGATTGTCGTCCACGGCCAGCACGCGCAGGCTGGGTGACTGGCGCGAAGGCAGCAGGGCCAGCTGTGACGGCTGCGGCGGCAGTGCCGACAGCACCTGGCTCAGGCGCGAATAGAGCTCGCGCGGGGCGACTGGCTTGGACAACACGATGATCTGGCTGTTGCGGTAATTGGCCTGCTCCTGCGAGGCATCGGAATTGCGCGCCAGCAGCACGATGGGGCCGCTCACCAGGCGCCGCAGCTCCTCGATCTGGATATTGCTCATGGTGGTGCGCACGCCGAGCAGGCCCAGGTTGATGACCAGGGCATCCGCGGGTGCGCCTTCGCGCAGTGCCACATACAGCGATTCCAGCTTGTCCACGGCGGTGCTTTCCGCACCCCAGTGGTCCAGCGTATTGGCCAGGAACTGGCGCGAGGTGGGATGCGATTCCGCCACGATGACGCGGCGGCCGCGCAGGTGGTCGCCGTAGAAGCCGGAATGGGTGTAGCTGTCCAGCTCGGCGCGCAGGGTGAACCAGAAGGTGGCGCCTTCGCCGTCGGTGCTTTCGAAATTGATGTCGCCCTGCATCTGTTCCACAAGATGCTTGGAGATGACCAGGCCCAGGCCGGTGCCGCCGAATTTGCGCGAGGTCGAGGGGTCGCCCTGGCTGAAGGCGCGGAACAGGTCGGCGCGCGCGGAGTCGGTGAGGCCTATGCCGGTGTCGCTGACACTGATGCGCAGGGTGGCATGGCGTTCGGTCAGGTTCTCCAGCATGCAGCGCACGGTGATCTCGCCCTTGGGCGTGAACTTGATGGCGTTGTTCACCAGGTTGGTGAGGATCTGCTTGAGGCGCAGCGGGTCGCCCATGAGGTGGCGCGGCACGTCGTCGTAGATGAAGGCGACCTGCTCCAGGTCTTTCTCTTCTGCCAGCGGCGCCAGCATGCCCAGCACGTCGAAGATGACTTCCTCGATGTCCAGCGGCGTATGGTCCAGCACCAGCTTGCCGGCCTCGATCTTGGACAGGTCCAGCACGTCGTTGATGATGGCCAGCAGGCTGTCCGCGGATTTCTGTATGGTCTTCACATAGTCCAGCTGGCGCGGTGACAGCTGGGTTTTCTGCAGCAGCTTGGCGAAACCCATGATGCCGTTCAGAGGCGTGCGGATTTCATGCGAGATATTGGCCAGGAATTCCGACTTGATGCGGTTGCCTTCCACCGCTTCCTTGCGCGCCAGCGTCAGTTCGATGTTCTGCACTTCCATGGCTTCCAT
The DNA here is from genome assembly GCA_036377855.1 of Moraxellaceae bacterium. Taxonomy (GTDB): domain Bacteria; phylum Pseudomonadota; class Gammaproteobacteria; order Pseudomonadales; family Moraxellaceae; genus UBA2031. The sequence continues at coordinate 321 of DASUXS010000340.1, read as the reverse complement.
GGTTTCGCGCAGGTCTTCATTGGCCTGGATCATGGAGCTCTGCAGCTCTTCGGTGTCGGCGGCCAGGCGTTCCAGCAGGGCGTTTATTTCCGCTTCCAGGTCGAAGAGGTCGCCGCTGGCATCGGTGTAGAGGCGGCGGTCCAGGTGTTCGCTGTCGACGAGACGCAGCGTTTCCGTCATTTCCTGCACGGGCGCCAGCCAGCGGTGCACCAGGCGTATCAGCAGCAGCGTCATCAGCGCCATCATGCCCAGGCAGAGGCTGCTGACCAGCAGCAGGGATTCGTATTTGCGTATGGTGAGTTCACTGGTGCTGAACTCCAG
>DASUXS010000339.1:0-3910 GCA_036377855.1 Moraxellaceae bacterium | reverse complement strand
TTTAGCAGCGCCTGCAACAGTGCATAGCCCGGAAAAAGTCACTGGATTCCCGCTTTCGCGGGAATGACGACTAAGAGAGCGTTAAGCAGCCAATCCCAAAAAGAATGGGCAACAGCCTAGCCGCGCCGCTATGATTCGTCTAATCGATAATCTGCATGGCCATCTATTCATTCCATGGATGGCACAGGAAGCCTCTGATGGACATCCGCAAACTGGATCTCAACCTGCTGGTCGTGCTGGAAGCCATACATGCCGAAGGCAACCTCACCCGCGCCGCGCGCCGCCTGCATCTCAGCCAGCCGGCCCTGAGCCATGCCCTGGCGCGGCTGCGTGAAGCGCTGGACGACCCGCTCTTCCTGCGCCAGGGCAACCGCATGGTGCCGACGGCGCGTACGCAGCGTCTGATGGGGCCGCTGCACCAGGCCCTGGGCCTGATCACGGAAAGCATCCAGGAAGGCGCGCGTTTCGATGCCGCGCGTTCACGCCAGGAATTTCGTTTGGGCCTGCGCGATGTCTTCGAAGCCACTGCCCTGCCCCGCCTGCTGGCCGGCATGGCGCAGGAAGCCCCGGAAGTGCGCCTGGCCAGCGTGCGCGCGGAACGGCGCGAGCTGGAAACCGACCTGGTGGATGGTCGTCTGGATGTGGCGCTGGATGTGCTGCTGCCGCTCTCTTCCGATATCCGCCGCGAACCGGTCTCGCATGACCGTTTCGTGGTGGTGGCGCGCAAAGGCCATCCGCTGCTCAAACGCGGAAAGATTTCGCTGGAAGATTATCTGGGCGCCAGCCACCTGCTGGTGTCCTCACGCCGCCGCGGCCCCGGCTTTGAAGACCAGGAGCTGGCGCGGCTGGGCCATGAACGCCGCGTCGTGCTGCGCTGCCAGCATTATTTCGCCGCCTGCCGCGTCGCCGGCGACACCGACCACCTGCTGACCATGCCGGCGCAATACGCCACGCTGGCCAATGCCGGCCTGGACACGGTGCTGGTGGAAATGCCGGTGGAGCTGCCGGCGCTGGATGTCTATCTCTACTGGCATGAAAGCCGTGACAACGATCCCGCCAACCGCTGGCTGCGGGAAAAGATCACAGCGCTGTTCAAGCCTGCGCCACTCAGAAGTAAGGCGAAGGGTCGGTGATGTCCAGCTGTTCCGGACGCAGGTAGATGCGCGCGTATTTTTCCCAGACACGGGATTCCAGGAAGAGCGAATAAAGATCCGGGTCGATATGGTTCTGCTGGCGCATGCGCTGCAGGATGGACAGCGACTGCGAAATCTTCATGGGCGGCTTGTAGGGCCGGTCGCTGGAGGTCAGCGCCTCGAAGATGTCGGCAATGGCCATCATGCGTGCCGGCCAGGACATCTGTTCGCGCTTGAGGCCGCGCGGGAAACCGGTGCCGTCCATTTTTTCGTGGTGGCCGCCGGCGTATTCCGGAACACGCTTCAGGTTCTTGGGGAAAGGCAGCGATTCCAGCATCTGTATCGTGACTTTCATGTGGTCATTGATCTTCTGGCGCTCATCGAAGGACAGCGTGCCGCGTTCGATGCAGAGATAGGCCACTTCCGTGTCCGTCAGCATGGGCTTTTCCATGCCGAGATGGTCATGCCAGCGTCGTGTCGCAATCTGCTTAACGCGGGCCTGGTCTTCCGCCTTCATGAATTCGCCGCCGACATTGGCCTTTTCGATGAAGAGGCAGTCTTCGCGCAGCGAGGCCAGCTCCTCATCCATCATGGCGGTCAGTGCCGCCTTCTGTTCCGGCTGCGCCACGATCTGGCGCATGAAGCTGAGTTCAAGCTGCGCGATGGCGGCGGTGAAACGTGTCTTCACGGCGTCTATGCCGTCCAGCATCAGGTGCAGCTTGGTGGCCTTGTCCAGCACCCAGTCCGGCGTGGCCAGTTTGCCGCAGTCATGCATCCAGGACGCGACACGCAGCTCATACCATTCGGTTTCGTCGAGATTGAAATCCTGCAGCGGACCGGCATCCACCTCACAGGCGGCCTGCGCGATCAGTTCGGTCAGCACCGGCACGCGCTGGCAATGCGCCGAGGTGTGCGGGGATTTGGCGTCAATGGCCTGGGCGATGACCTTGATGAAGGCATCCAGCAGGTCCTTGTGGTCCTGCAGCAGGATCTGGTTGTCCAGGGCGATGGCCGCGCTGGAGGCGAGTGCCGCGATGATGGGCTCTATGGCCTTGGAGAAGGCCACGGTCTCGCCCGTCTGCGGGTCCTTGGCATTGAGCAGCTGCAGCACGCCTATGACTTCATCGGCGTGGTTGCACAGCGGCACCGTCAAAAAGGATTTGGAGCGGTAGCCGGAACGGGCATCGAAGGCCTTGGTGCCGGAGAAATCGAGATGCTCGGCGAAATAGGCATCCTCGATGTTCTCCATCTTCTTGGTCAGCGCCGTGTAGGTGGCGATGTTGCCGTTATTGGGCGAGCCATCTTCACGGTACAGCGGCAGCGGCGGCAGCTGTATCGGATTGCCGGAGGTTCCCCCCAAACGCAGCTTGAGCGAATCGTTGCGCAGGATTTCGAATTCGAGGACGGGCTTGCCCTCCTCGCGTTCCTTGATGAGGTAGAGCGTGCCGCCATCGGCATGGGTGATGTCCTGGGCAGCATCGAGGATGCGCTCAAACAAACGCGAGGTGTTGCGCTCGCCGGACAGGGCGGTGCTGATTTCGATGAGGCGCCAGAACAGGTCCTGGTCCAGTTCGGCGGCAATGGCGGAAGCCATAAGGGTCCCCGGGAGCGAGACTAGTGTGCCGGAACTCTAGCATAAGTCCTGTTACAGCCGGACCTGGACCAGGTCTCATTCCTGCGGATTCCCCACCCCCTGTACAGGGGGGAGATGACGGGCCAGGAAGGCCTGCGCCGCCGGCAGGGATTTGCCCATGAAAAGCGCCGTGCGGTAATGCCCGTAGTCCGGCAGCCACAGCACTTCCACCTCCACCCCCGCGGCCTTGAGGGCCTGGGCGAAGTTCTCCGCCTGCGTCGGGATCACCAGGTCATCGGCGCGGCCGTGGTAGAGGAAAAACGGCGGCAGCCCGGCATGCACATGGGCCAGCGGAGAAGCTGCCTCATACAAGGCCGGCTGCTCCGAGGGACGCGCTCCCAGCAGGGCTTTCACCGCCGGTGAATCCGGATAGATACGCAGGTCGGCCGGTGTGCCGCCCGCCACCACTGCGCACAGATGGGTATCGGGCTGCACCGCCAGCAGCGACACCAGATGCGCTCCGGCGGAAAAGCCCCAGGCGCCCGGGCAGCTGGCATCGATGCCATAACGAGTCCCTTCCTGTTTCAGCCATTGCAGGGCCTGCTGCATGTCCTGCAGCTGTGCGGGATGGCGGAAGGCGGGAGCCAGGCGGTAGTCGATGCTGAAGGCGGCGTAGCCCTGTATCGCCAGGGCACGGGCGATACGCGCCATATGGCTGCGCTTGCCGTGCTGCCAGGAGCCGCCGTGTACCAGCAGGACCACGGGGGCGGGAGCCGCATGCCTCAGGGGCAGGTAAAGATCCGCCTGCAGGGACTGGGGCCAACCCGTCGGGGTGTAGGTGACGGTTTCGATGCGGTAGCGGTGCTGCGGGAAATCGGTGAAGAAATCGCTGGCCATGGTGGGGGCTCCGGTCAGCAGGAGGAGGCAGAAAAATAAGGTAGCGAGCAGGCGTTGCATGGTGACGGTCCTTGTCGGGGGCAGGGAAGAACATCGCTTGGGATCGGGGGGATGTCAATTGGACAGCGGTTGTTGCTGGTTTTTGTTTTTTCAGCCTGGCCGGCGATAGGCTGCTGCCTGGAAATTACTGATACGTTTGCCATAAGCAACTACTGTCGCCCCGGCGGAGGCCGGGGCCCAGCGTCTTTGAGGGCGGTAGGTTGGGTGCGGAATGTGGATGTAGCTATTGCCCTTCGACAGGCTCAGG
>DASUXS010000338.1:0-5866 GCA_036377855.1 Moraxellaceae bacterium | reverse complement strand
TTCACGGGTGATGCCGACCTTGAGTCCCGATGAATTCGCCAGGTAGACGATATGCGCGATATTGCAGTGCGTATCGCCCCACTCGGGCTCGCGGCAGGTGCCCTGGTCGTAATGGCAGGTTTCGGGCTTGAGGATGCACATGTCACAGGCCGCCAGCTTCTTGAAGCAGACGTAGCAGTAACCTTGATTGTAGGACTTGGAGGTCTTGCGGCCGCAGGCGGTGCAGAAAATACTGCCCTGGTAGCGCAGGTGCAGCGTATTGCCCATATAGGGCGCCAGGGGCACGGAAAAATCGCCCAGGGGCAGGAAGTAGGACACGGGCTCGTTTCGTTCCACCCGCATTTTTCGTAAAGTACCCAGCATGCCTCTTACCGTATCGCGTTGAAAATCATGTCCCTTGCTGCTGCGCACCCTTTCCTGCCGCTACTCGCGGAGACCCTGGCCAGCACCGCGGCCAGCGCCGTGGTGCGTATCGGTCCCCTGCCCTGGTCAGACAGCCTGCCGGCCACTGACCTGCTTGAAGCAGCCGACCTCACAGGCGGCAACGTGCAGCAGCGTCGCTATGACCTGGCCCTGGCCTGCCTGGGAGAGGGAACGGCGCGGGAGGCGCGCCAGCAGATTGCCGCCATGCGCGACCTGCTGGCGCGGCAGCTCCTCGTGTTTGTACCGGAAAACCTGCTCGATGACACCGCCCTGATCGGGCTCGGCCTCAACCGCCAGGCGCATTTCGAGGTGGAAGGTGCGGCCTGGCAGGCCTGGAGCTATGACATCCGCACCTACAAGTCGGTGCCGGACTGGCTGAACCCCAAATTCTGGGCCAACCCCGAGAACTGGAACAAATACCGCTGGTAGTTTAATGCGGTGGCGGCCGTGGCAGCCGCTCAGTGCAGGAACTTCACCGGTTCTTCATGCGAGTGCGCAGGATCGTCACAAACCTCGCCCTCTTTCTCGCCCTTGTCGATATAGCCAATCCGTTGTTCTTCGGGCAGGTGCTTGTGCTCCCAGGCGATCACCGCCTGCAGGCAGGTGGAGCGCTGCTCATCCGTGAGGCGACGGCCGTCCGGCCATTTGCCGATTTCAATCGCCAGGCGGAAGGCCTCCACCAGCTCCGGCGTCAGCGCCGCCAGCATTTTTTCCAGGGTGTTCTCGTTCATCATTCACCGGCATTCGTGAGGTGGCTGCTCCAGCCCAGCTTGGTGCGGCAGGCCTCGTAGAAATCGTGACCCGGCGGATGCAGCAGGCGCAGCTTGAAAGGATGTTTGTTCACATAGACCCAGTCCCCGGCACGCAGGCTGATGCCGGTCTGGGCATCGCAGCTCACCATGGGATTGATCTCCTCGGTGCACATCAGCAGTTTGATCTCGCTGTTGCCGTCCACCACGATGGGCCGGCTGGACAGCGTGTGCGGGTGCATGGGGACCAGCACCATGGCGTCCAGGCGCGGGTGCATGATGGGTCCGCCACCGGACAGGGCATAGGCCGTGGACCCGGTGGGGGTGGCGATGATAAGGCCATCGGAGCGCTGGCGGTAGACGAACTGGCCCTCGATATAGAGCTCGAACTCGATCATGTGCACGGACTTGCCAGCATAGAGCACGACGTCGTTGAGCGCCGTGGCTTCCCCCGTCGGCGTACCATTGGAGCGCACTTCCATATTCAGCATGAAGCGCTGCTCGATGGCGTAGTCGCCATCGAGCACGGCACCGACCTTGGCATCTATCTCGTCCGGCGAGACATCGGTGAGGAAGCCCAGGCGGCCGCGGTTGATGCCCAGCACGGGCTTGTTGAAGCGCACCAGGGAACGCGCGGCATGCAGCAGGGAGCCGTCGCCGCCGACCACGATGACCAGGTCGCAGGCCTCGCCCAGCTGGGCGCGGGTGCCCACCTGCAGGCCGGGGCGCGACAGCAGGGCCGCCGTGTCCTCGTCATAGATCACCTTGATGCCGCGCCCTTCCAGGAAGCGCTGCAGATACTCAAGGGTGTCGGCAACCGTGGTGTTGCCGGGCCGGCCGATAAGGCCGACGTTGCGGAAGTTTTCCATTGCCATCCCGGCCCGGGCGGGCCTCAGTTCTGCAGGGGGTGCGTGACCGGATTGTCGCTGACCAGGAAACGGTCGCGCTCGGCAGGCATGAGCGACCACAGCCCGCCTTCCAGCACCTCGGTATCGTAACCCAGGACGCCCAGCAGGAAAGCGGCAGCCGCGCTGCGGCGGCCGGTGTCGCAATAGACGATGTAGCGCCGCTCACGCGGCAGCAGGCGGGATTTGACGCGCAGGGACTGCAGCGGCAGGCAGACGCTGCCGCGCAGGATGCCGCGGGCCTGCTCGTCGGCCAGGCGCACGTCCAGCCACTGCGCCTGGCCCTGGCTGACGCGGTCGGTGGCGGCGGCAAAGTCCACCAGGGCCAGCGACGGCGCCTTGAGCAGCAGGTCGAAGTCGGCCTTGTCCAGGCGCATGAGCTGGCCGTCCGTGACCATGACCACATCGGCATTGCGCACGCCTTCGATGAGCAGCCCTTCTTCGCCGAAGTACTGGCCCTTCTCCAGCAAGGCCAGCGTCACCGGCCCGGCATCGCCGGACATGCTGACCTCGGCCACGCCCTGGCGTATGAAATAGCAGCTTTCCGCCTGTTCGCCCTGGCGGATGATGGCCTGGCCGCGGCGCACCGGCTCCGGCTTCAGGCGCTTGAACAGCTCCACCACATTGGCCGGCGGCAGGCGGTAGAAAAGACGCGACTGCAGCAGGCGGTGTATCCACTCGCCATCCTCGCCGGGATAGAGGGCGGAAAGCGCCGTCTGCAAGGTGTCCGTGGACTGGTCCCAGGCCAGCACGCGGTCCAGGCGCTTGCTGTCGAAGCGCAGCACGTTCACGGCGGTACGGGCCCGCACTGCATACTGGCGCGGCTGCTCCGGCGCCAGGGCATGCGAGGCATCGAGGTCACCGGCATCCAGCCCGCGGACTTCGCCGCTGCCGTTGTCCAGGTCCACCACGCCGCTCAGGAGGTAGATGGTGCGGCCATCACTTTCACCGCGACGGCAGATTTCGCTGCCCGCCGGCAGGGCCTCGATCTCCTGCCCTTCCAGCAGGTAATCGAGACGCTCTTCCGACAGCGAGCTCAGCGGAACAAAGGTTTGCAGCAGGGCGCGATTGATACGGTTGGCGGCCATGATGAGTCCTCAGGCAGCCTGCGGGAGCAGATGCCCCCGCCGCCCTTGCAGGCCACCGGTATGCAGCGCCACCACTTTACCCGGCAGTTCAGCCAGCATCAGGGACAGGCGCTGCATCATGCGCACGGTGTACACGGGATCCAGGGGAATGCCCTGGGCTTGTTCGAAGTCCTGCTGGAATTCCCGCAGCACGGCCGGCAGCACGCGATGCTGGCGCATGCCCAGCGTGTCATGCAGCGGGGCCAGCGTTGCCAGTTGCCGGTGCAGGGCCGCATCGGCAAAAGCCGGGAAACCGAGCAGATGGATACGTTGCGGCAAGGCGGCACGCAAACCGGAGAGCGTGGTACCGGAACCTACCGGCACCGCGAGATAAAGCGGCTGGCCGTCATCGGGCAGCTGCTGGCAGATTTCCTGTGCAAGGGCATTCACACCCTGCTGGCCGGCGACACCCGCACCGCCTTCCGGAATGAAATACGCGCCATGACGACGGGCCACCGCGGCCTGCCACTGCGCCTCACCGCGCTGGCGATATTCCTCGCGCGCTACGAATTCGATCTGCATCCCGGCCGCCACGGCCTCCTGCAGCATGGGCGTCATCGCCTCCCCGCGCACAAGAGCGGTGGTGGCAAAGCCGTAACGCTGGCCGGCATGGGCCAGGGCATGCAGATGGTTGGACCACATGCCGCCGACACTGAGCAGACGACGCTGGCCCAGGGCACTGGCGGCCGCCAGATGCCCCGCCAGCTTGCACCATTTATTGCCGCCCAGCAGCGCGTCGCGCTCGTCTTCACGCTTCATGAAGACACGACCCGCCCAGGGCTCGCCCCGCAGGGGCTGCAAACGCGTGGGGGTGGCGAGGAAGTCCGCCAGGAAATCCGGTGTCGCTGTCATCGCCATCACCGGAAACGCAAAACGTTGTCGATGGCGCTGTCCGACGCCTGGTGGCGTGCACAGCGGTCGGACTGGCCCAGCACGAACTTGGTGGGCGAGTCGGTGCGGATCAGGCGGGCGTCACAGCATTTGTTGTCACCGATATTGGCAGTGCAACGCGGATTCTCGTAATGCGCCAGCCAGTGCCGGTACTGGTCTTCGGTGACATGGCATTTCACCGCCACGAAAGCCAGGGGATTGCTGACATATCTGGCCAGGTCACTCACGGACACCGAGACATGGCCGGCGCCCGGATGGAAGACCACGAAATTCATGCCCAGGCCTTCGAGGCGGCGCAGGAATTCATCGGCGGCGCCCTCCTCGCGCTGCGCCTGCCCGGTTTTCACCTCGGCCAGCTCGCGGGTGAGGCCGTTGAGCGTTTCTTCGCGATAAACGATTTCCGCGCGCAGGGAGTCGATCTGCAGCTGGAAACGCGAGGCTTCCTCGCCCAGGCGCTTTTCCAGCGACAGCTGGTGTTCGGAGCGCAGGCGGCCTTCGCGGGTGGCGAACTCCTGCTCTTTCTGCTTCAGCAACTGCTCAAATTTCTGGGTTTCCTGGCCCATCTTGGAATGCATGAGGGCCGCCAGCTGCTCTTCATGCAGGCGACGTTCTTCCGCCAGGTTTTCTTCCAGGCCCTGGGCATTGCTGATCTGCTGGCGCAGGTTTTCCACCTGCTCGCGGAAGGCGTCGCCCTGGGTGCGCAGGGCCTTCTGCTGGCTCAGCAGCTTGGCGTTCTGCGCTTCCAGGATGTCGACCTGCTGCTGGTGCATGAAGCCGAGGCGGGCCACGGTTTCGTTCTTGTCGGTTTCCAGCGTGTTGATATGCAGCTGCTGCGCCGCGAGCTTTTCCAGCAGCAGGTCGCGTTCCTGCTGCCACTGCGCGGAGTCCGCGTCGGACACGGGCGCGGCGGCCAGCGTCGGCACATGCTCCTGGGCCTCGTCCGTCAGGACGGGAATGTCGACCTCAGGCTGCAGGGTGGGAATCGCGGCGGGCACCGCGGCCGGACGCAGCGGACGCATGCTGAAACGGGCACAGGCCTTTTCCACTTCCTGCGCGATCTGCGCGAAAGTGTTGAGGGCCGCCGGCTGCATGATGGGGTCCCAGAGCTTGGGCGCATGCCAGGAGATGGAGCACTGGCTGCGGCAGACCAGATTGATGGGGCCGCCGCCCATGTCGGGACCACGGCCGGCGATTTCCGCCATATGGCGCAGCGGCAGGTTCCAGCTGCGCTCGGGGAAACCGGCGGCATCGAAACCTATGGTGAAGAGGACGACGCTGCGTACCTTGAGGGCGTCATCGAGCTGGATATAGGCGGCGCGCTTTTCGTCGCCGGCATAGCCCATGATGCCGACATAGCCATCCAGCGTGGCCTGGAAGTCGGAGTACACCATGGCTTTGTCGATGCTCTCGCTTTCCCAGAAGAGCACCAGTTCGGGTGAAGCCAGATAGGTTTCGAACATGGCAGGGCCTGTATGCCAATAATAAAGACGTCCGCATTCCCTGGTACGTCATAAGGTGCAGCACGGCCCTCGGGGGCCTTGTTATCGCAGCAGTCTAGCCGTGGCCCCCATAAAAACAAAGGGCCGCCAGCGGCGGCCCTTGCGGGGGGTATCACAGATTGAGCATCGGGGCCCCGCCCCGGCGGCAGCGGCTCAGATGGCCGCGGCCAGCCGGGCACCCTGGTCGATGGCGCGCTTGGCATCCAGTTCGGCCGCCACATCCGCGCCGCCGATGAGATGCACCTTGCGGCCATTGGCTTCAATCGCCGCCT
>DASUXS010000337.1:0-4102 GCA_036377855.1 Moraxellaceae bacterium | reverse complement strand
CAGAACATGCTGCAGCAGTTCGGTGGCAACGCCAAGAACGTGAACCCGGACATGCTGCCGGACGAACTCTTCACCGAACAGGCCAAGCGCTCCGTGACCCTGGGCCTGCTGATCGGTGAGATCATCCGCACGGCCGATCTGAAGGTGGACGGTGCCCGCGTCAAGGCCCTGATCGACGAGATCGCCGAAAGCTATGAAACCCCGGCCGAAGTGGTGAACTGGTACTACGGCAACCGCGAGCAGCTGCAGCAGGTGGAAGCCGTGGTCCTGGAAGACCAGGTCGTCGACCACATCCTGGGCCAGGCCCAGGTCAGCGACAAGGCGTCTGCCTACGAAGACGTGCTGCGCCCGCAGCAGCAGTAAGCCCTCCCAAGGCGCGGCGGCCCGGTTTCCCCCTTGACCGGCAGGCCGCCGCCGCCGACACTCCCTGTAGTGGTTCAACGCCCGCTCCCTGCCTTTTTTAGGCGGGGGGTGTGGTATTCCTCGGCATTCATCCCCATCAAGCCATCGGTGGTTAATGATGAATAACGAACTCAAGGATTTCGGCACATGACCCAGGTATTCAATCCCTATTCCGGACTGGCCCCGGCCCCCCAGGGCCTCGGCCTCGTGCCCATGGTGGTGGAGCAGTCCGCCCGCGGTGAGCGCGCCTTTGACATCTACTCCCGTCTGCTCAAGGAACGCCTCATCTTCATCGTCGGTCCTATCGAGGACCAGATGGCCAACCTCGTGGTGGCCCAGCTGCTGTTCCTGGAGTCGGAGAACCCGGACAAGGACATCCACATCTACATCAACTCGCCGGGCGGCTCCGTCACGGCCGGCATGTCCATCTACGACACCATGCAGTTCGTGAAGCCCAACGTCACCACCACCTGCATAGGCCAGGCCGCCTCCATGGGTGCCTTCCTGCTCGCCGCCGGTGCCAAGGGCAAGCGTTTCTGCCTGCCGAATTCGCGCGTGATGATCCACCAGCCCCTGGGTGGCTTCCAGGGCCAGGCTTCCGACATCGCCATCCACGCCCAGGAGATCCTCAAGATCAAGGGCCGCCTCAACGAACTGCTGGCCACGCATACCGGCCAGCCGCTGGAGCGCATTGAAAAGGATACGGATCGCGACAACTTCATGAGCGCCGCTGATGCCCAGGCTTATGGCCTGGTGGATGCCGTGCTGGAAAAGCGACTCTGATGCAGCAGTACTGACCGCGCCTGCGGGCGCGGTTTTTCAAACGAGGAAATCCACATGACCGATGAACGCAAGGGCGACGGCAAACTGCTGTTCTGCTCATTTTGCGGCAAGAGCCAGCATGAGGTGACCAAGCTCATCGCCGGTCCTTCGGTATTCATCTGCAACGAATGCGTGGATCTCTGCAACGACATCATCCGCGAGGAAATGCCGGAAGAGGGCGCTGACAAGGGCGGTGACAAACTGCCGGTGCCGCATGAGATCAAGACCACGCTGGACGATTATGTGATCGGCCAGGACAAGGCCAAGAAAGTGCTGGCCGTGGCCGTGTACAACCACTACAAGCGCCTGCGCGCCGGCATGAAGAAGTCGGTGGGCGGCAAGCACGGTCCGGAAGTGGAGCTGAGCAAGAGCAACATCCTGCTCATCGGCCCCACCGGCTCCGGCAAGACGCTGCTGGCGGAAACGCTGGCACGCCTGCTCAACGTGCCCTTCACGATCGCCGATGCCACCACGCTGACCGAAGCCGGCTATGTCGGCGAGGACGTGGAAAACATCATCCAGAAGCTGCTGCAGAAATGCGATTACGATGTGGAGAAGGCCCAGACCGGCATCGTCTACATCGACGAAATCGACAAGATTTCGCGCAAGAGCGACAACCCCTCCATCACGCGTGATGTGTCGGGTGAAGGCGTGCAGCAGGCCCTGCTCAAGCTCATCGAAGGCACCGTGGCTTCGGTGCCGCCGCAGGGTGGCCGCAAGCATCCGCAGCAGGAAGTCCTGCAGGTGGACACGTCCAACATCCTCTTCATCTGCGGCGGCGCTTTCGCCGGCCTGGACAAGGTCATACGCAACCGTTCCGAACAGGGCGGCATAGGCTTCAATGCCACCGTGAAGAGCAAGGACGAAAGCAAGAACGTCGGCGAAGTGTTCAAGGAAGTCGAGCCCGAGGACCTGATCAAATACGGTCTCATCCCCGAGTTCGTCGGCCGTCTGCCGGTGGTGGCCACGCTGGAAGAGCTGGGCGAGGACGCGCTGCTGCAGATCCTCACCGAGCCGCGCAACGCCCTCACCAAGCAGTACCAGAAGCTCTTCGCCATGGAAAACGTGGAGCTGGAATTCCGTACCGACGCCCTGCGCGCCGTGGCGCGTCGCGCCATGGAACGCAAGACCGGTGCCCGCGGCCTGCGCTCCATCATGGAAGGCGTGCTGCTGGGCACCATGTACGACCTGCCTTCCCAGGAGAACGTCTCCAAAGTGGTGGTGGATGAAAAGACCATCGCCGGCGAGACCGACCCCCTGCTGATCTACGCCAAGCCGGAACCGGCGCTGGCGCCGCCCAAGGCCATGCCGGAGTAACGCCCGGCAAGGGCTGGCTAAAAGGCGGTCCGCGGCCAAATCGCGGATAGTCATGAAAAAGGGGCCTTTAGGCCCTTTTTTCATGTCTTTTTGCACACCCACCCTTGTTTTTGCCGGGGCCATCCCTCAAAACATTAGGCATTGTCCAGGCGGGCATCTGGCCCGTCCTGCTGCCGTGAGGAATCCCCCGCATGTACGACGAGAACGCTCTCCTCGATCTGCCCCTGCTGCCCCTGCGCGATGTGGTCATCTACCCGCATATGGTCATCCCCCTGTTCGTGGGCCGGGAAAAGTCCATACACGCCCTGGAAGCGGCCATGGCGACCAGCAAGCAGATCTTCCTGGTGGCCCAGAAGGATGCGTCCGACGATGACCCCCAGCAGGACAGCCTGTATGTGACCGGCACCGTCTCCACCATCCTGCAGCTGCTCAAGCTGCCTGACGGCACCGTCAAGGTGCTGGTCGAGGGCAACTTCCGCGCCACCGTCGACAATGTCACCGATACCGGCCGCTACCACATGGCCACCGTGCGCGAAGTGCAGCCGGTGCGCCTGCGTGACAGCGAGGCCGAAGTGCTGACGCGTTCCCTGCTCAGCCAGTTCGACCAGTATGTGAAGCTCTCCAAGAAAGTCGCGCCCGAAGTGCTGACCTCGGTGTCTTCCATCGAGGAACCTTCGCGCCTGGCCGACACCATTGCCGCGCATCTGTCGCTCAAGCTCGAGGAAAAGCAGGAGCTGCTGGAGCACAACGACATCCACGCCCGCATCGAACAGCTCATGGCCTTCATGGAGTCGGAAATCGACATCCTCAAGGTCGAGAAGCGCATACGCGGCCGCGTGAAGAAGCAGATGGAAAAGAGCCAGCGCGAGTACTACCTGAATGAGCAGATGAAGGCCATCCAGAAAGAGCTCGGCGACATGGGCGGCGAGGGCGAGAACGAGGTCGCCGAGATCGAAGGCCGCGTCAAGAAAGCCGGCATGCCGGCCGAAGCCAAGAAAAAGGTGGAAGCCGAGCTGCGCAAGCTCAAGATGATGTCGCCCATGTCGGCGGAAGCCACCGTGGTGCGCGGCTATATCGACTGGATGCTGGGCGTGCCCTGGAAGAAGCGCAGCAAGGTCGCCATCGACCTGAAGAAGGCGCGCGACATCCTGGATGCCGACCACTATGGTCTTGAAGAAGTGAAGGAACGCATCCTCGAATACCTCGCCGTGCAGTCGCGCGTGAAAAAGCTGCAGGGTCCGGTGCTCTGCCTGGTCGGCCCTCCGGGCGTGGGCAAGACCTCGCTGGGCCAGAGCATCGCCAAGGCCACCAACCGCGAATTCGTGCGCATGGCCCTGGGCGGTGTACGTGACGAGGCCGAAATCCGTGGCCATCGCCGCACCTATATCGGCTCCATGCCCGGCAAGCTCATCCAGAAGCTGTCCAAGGTCGGCGTCAAGAACCCGCTCTTCCTGCTCGATGAAATCGACAAGATGGGCGTGGACATGCGCGGCGATCCCTCGTCGGCGCTGCTGGAAGTGCTGGACCCGGAACAGAACGGCACCTTCAACGACCATTACCT
>DASUXS010000336.1:0-5219 GCA_036377855.1 Moraxellaceae bacterium | reverse complement strand
GCTTTCGCGCTGGTGCTGGGCTATTTCTGGATCGGCCCCATCGGTGGTGGCGACATGCCCGTGGTGGTGTCCCTGCTGAACTCCTTCTCGGGTTGGGCAGCTGCCGGCATCGGTTTCACGCTGGGCAACTCCATGCTCATCATCGCCGGTTCGCTGGTGGGTTCCTCCGGTGCCATCCTGTCCTATGTGATGTGCCGCGCCATGAACCGTTCGCTGTTCAACGTGCTCTTCGGCGGCTTCGGTGCTGCTGCCGGCGGTGGCGCTGACGACGGCGAGAAGAAGGAAAAGAACTACAAGTCCGGTTCGCCGGAAGATGCCGCCTTCATGATGGGCAATGCCGATTCCGTGGTCATCGTGCCCGGTTACGGCCTGGCCCAGGCCCGTGCCCAGAATGCCGTGAAAGAACTTGGCGACATCCTGAAGGAAAAGGGCGTGAAGGTGAGCTATGCCATCCACCCGGTGGCAGGTCGCATGCCCGGTCACATGAACGTGCTGCTGGCTGAAGCCGACGTGCCCTATGAAGACGTGAAGGAAATGGACGAAATCAATTCCGATTTCGCCGCTACCGACGTGGTCCTCATCATAGGCGCCAACGACGTGGTCAACCCGGCCGCCAAGAACGATCCTTCTTCGCCGATCTACGGCATGCCCATCCTGGAAGCCCAGCGTGCGCGTACCGTGATGGTGATCAAGCGTTCCATGAACCCGGGTTATGCCGGTCTGGACAACGACATTTTCTACATGGACAAGACCATGATGATTTTCGGCGACGCCAAAAAGGTTTCCGAAGACATCCTCAAGGGTCTGACCGGCGGCGGCCACTAAGCCCCGTCACTGTGCAGAAATGAAAAAAGGCGCCTGGTGCGCCTTTTTTCATGGGCGGTGATACAGGCTCTTGGCTTAGTCCAGGCGCAGGCAGAGAATCGGGGCACTTACACACAGGACGCCTGGACACAGGACACCTCACAAGACAAGGAGCCAGACCATGGCCTTCACCATCTACGATGCTTCCGTTCCCGTTTTCCGCCAGGTGCTGGGCAATCTTTCCCAGTTGCTGGACAAGGCCGAGGCCCATGCCGCCGAGAAGGGCCTTGCCGTGAACAGCCTGCTGGATGCCCAGCTGGCCCCCGACATGTTTGCCTTCACCCGCCAGATCCAGATCGCCACCGACCATGCCAAGGGTGCCACGGCCCGCCTGGCCGGCCTGGAAATCCCCAAATACGAAGACACGGAAAAATCCGTGGCCGATCTCAAGGCGCGTATCCAGAAGACCCTGGACTTCATCGCCACGGCCAAGCCCGAGCAGTTCGTTGGCGCGGAAGACCGGGCTATCAAGCTGGTCTTTCCCTGGGCCACCTATGATTTCACCGGTGCCCGCTACCTGACCTACTGGGCGCTGCCGAATTTCTTTTTCCACGCCACCACGGCCTACGACATCCTGCGTGCGCAGGGTGTGGCCATCGGCAAGGCGGATTTCATCGGACGCTGAACGCCCCTCCCTGAAAAAGCCCGCTTCCCGCGGGCTTTTTTATTGGCGTCAGCGTCGTATCCCGGCGACAGCGGGGTGGCCTCTGTTGCAGCAGGAAACCGCGCGCGCGGCACTGTGAGGATTCTGTTGCGCTTGCGTTGTGGCTTGCGCGGACGGGCACCTTCTCGGTCTTTTTTGGCGCTAGATTTTCTGCTGTTCCCTGAGCAGTAAAGAGGATCAGCCCATGAACAGGATGCTTGCCGCTGGCGCCATGCTGCTGGCACTTACCGGCCCGATGGCCCTGGCCGACACGCCCCAGAACAATCCCCAACTGGTCGGGCACTATGTCTATGTACCGGAGCGCAGCGCCAAGGTGGAAGAGGCCGTGGAAAAAACCGTGGCCGAGGTGAACTTCGTGCTGCGGCCCATTGCCCGCTCCCGCCTGAACAAGACCAACCAGCCCTATCAGCACATCACTTTCGATGTGGCGCCGGAGAAGCTCAGCATCACCACCGACAAGCGTGCGCCCATCGTTACCCCTGCCGATGGCAGGCCGGTGAAATGGAAACGCGAGGATGGCGAGGTCATGGATGTCAGCATGCACTGGAAGGGCGGGGCCCTGCAGGAAACTTTCGCCGCTGATGATGGCAAACGCGTGAATCTTTTTGAGCTGTCGCCGGAGGGCCGTGAGCTGAAGATGCTGGTGACGGTGAGCAGCAAGCGCCTGCCCAAGCCGCTGGTGTATTCGCTGGTGTATGAACGGCAGTAAAGGCAGACGGCGGAAAAGAAAACGCCCGCTGATGCGGGTGTTTTCTTTGGGACTCATATGCCTGACCTTCGGTACTACTTCGTCATTCCCGCGAAGGCGGGACAAAAGCCCAAAGGGCGTTGAACAGCCGCAGGCTGGGCGAAGCGAATAATCTCTTGGGTTCTGGCAGGGCCTTGTTAAGGCCCGCTTCATGTCATGGAGATTCCCGCCTGCGCGGGAATGACGGTGTCTAGAGCTGTGTATATAAGCCCCTTGCCTTATTTCACCTTCATGCCGGGCGCCGAACCTTCATCCGGCGACAGGATGAAGATGTCTTTGCCACCAGGACCGGCCGCCAGCACCATGCCTTCGCTGACACCAAACTTCATCTTGCGCGGCGCCAGGTTGGCCACCATCACGGTATGACGGCCTATCAGGGCTGCGGCGTCGGGATAGGCGCTCTTGATGCCGGCAAAGACATTGCGTGTCTTGCCTTCACCGATATCCAGCGTCAGCTGCAGCAGCTTGTCTGCACCTTCCACGGGCTGGGCGTTGACGATTTTTGCCACGCGCAGGTCCACCTTCACGAAATCGTCAATACTGATTTCCGGAGCAATCGCTTCGATGGCGGGAGCAGTGGCCACGGCAGCGGCCGTCGGGGCCAGGTTTTCTTTGGAAGCATCCACGATGGCGTCTATCTTCTCTTTTTCCACGCGCGTCAGCAGCGGCGTGAAGGGGTTGATGGTGTGGCCCAGCAGCAGTTGCCGGCGCGCTTCCCAATCCAGGCTGGCCACGTTCAGGAAGGCACGGCTGGCTTCCGCGGTCTGCGGCAGGATGGGCGCGAGATAGGTGATGAGCTGGCGGAAAAGGTTGAGGCCCACCGAGCACACGGCCTGCACCTCGGCCTCGCGGCCGGCTTCCTTGGCCAGGGCCCAGGGCTTCTTCTCGTCGATGTACTGGTTGGCGCGGTCGGCCAGCGCCATGATTTCACGCACGGCACGGCCGAAGTCGCGGTTTTCGTAATGCAGGGCGATGCTGTCGCCGGCCGCCACGAACTCCTGCAGCAGCGCCTCTTCGGGACACTGCGCGCTCAGCTGGCCATCGAATTTCTTGCTGATGAAGCCGGCACAGCGGCTGGCGATGTTCACCACCTTGCCCACCAGGTCGGAATTCACGCGCAGCTGGAAGTCCTCCAGGTTGAGGTCTATGTCCTCCACGCTGCCGGAAAGCTTGGCGGCGAAGTAATAGCGCAGGTATTCCGGATTCAGCTGCTCGAGATAGGTGCGGGCCTTGATGAAGGTGCCGCGCGACTTGGACATCTTCTGGCCGTTCACGGTCAGGAAGCCGTGGGCGAAGATGGCCGAGGGCTTGCGGTAGCCCGCGCCTTCCAGCATGGCCGGCCAGAACAGGGCGTGGAAATACACGATGTCCTTGCCGATGAAATGGTAGAGCTCGGTGGCGCTGCCTTCCGTCCAGGCCTCCTTCCAGTCCAGGCCGTTCTTTTCGCAGTAGTTGCGCCAGCTGGCGATATAGCCGATGGGCGCGTCCACCCAGACATAGAAATACTTGCCCGGCGCATCCGGAATCTCGAAACCGAAATAGGGCGCGTCACGGGAGATGTCCCAGTCATTGAGACCGGCCTGGAACCATTCGTCCAGCTTGTTGGCCATCTCGGTCTGCAGGCGGCCGGAGGCTTCGCGGTTTTTCAGGAAATCGGCGAAGTCGGGCAGCTTGAAGAAATAGTGCTCGGACTCCTTCATCACCGGCGTGGCGCCGGAAATGGTGGAGTAGGGATTCTTGAGGTCGGTGGGCGCATAGGTGGCACCACAGACTTCGCAGGAATCGCCATATTGATCCTTGGCGCCGCATTTGGGGCATTCGCCCTTGATGAAGCGGTCGGCCAGGAACATCTGCTTTTCCGGGTCGAAGAGCTGGCGTATGGGGCGCGTGGCGATATGCCCGGCCTCGCGGTTCTTCACATAGATTTCCGACGACAGCTCGCGGTTCTCCTCGGAATGCGTGGAGTGGTAGTTGTCGAAACGGATATGGAAATCGGCAAAGTCGCTTTCATGGTCGGCTTTCACCGTGGCGATCTGCTGCTCCGGCGTCACGCCGTTCTGCTCGGCCTTGAGCATGATGGCGGTGCCATGGGCATCGTCGGCGCAGACATAGTGCACGGCATGGCCGCGCGCTTTCTGGAAACGCACCCAGATGTCGGTCTGTATGTATTCCACCAGGTGGCCGAGATGGATGGGGCCGTTGGCATAGGGCAGGGCGCTGGTGACGAGGATGCGCCGGGGCTTGGGCTGGGTCATGGTCGATACAGGCAGGCGTTCGGAGAAAGGGCGTAAATATACCTGAAAACCGTCGGCTCCTGACCGGAAATTCCCGGTGCGGCGTCTATGCCCCCGCTTCCTGCCGGGCTACGATACGGCCCCGTTTTGTTGTTGCCGAGTGCTGCCGTGACTGATCTTGCCACCGTGAAATCTGCCCTGGGAGCCGTGACCGACCCGCTGCTGGGCAAGACGCTGGCGGAGCTGGGCTGGCTGGACCAGGTCGCCCTGCAGGGTGACGACACGGTGCTGCTGGACCTGGCACCTTCCTATGCCGGCGCCGCCACCGAATTGCGCCCCTTGCTGCTGGCTGCGCTGGCGCCCCTGGGCGTGGTGCAGCTGGGCCTGCGCGAACTGCCCAATATTCCCCGTGTACGCGCCCAGGGCGGCCTGCCCGGCATGGACCGCATCAAGAACATCATCGCCGTGGCCTCGGGCAAGGGTGGCGTGGGCAAATCCACCACCGCCGTGAACCTGGCGCTGGCGCTGGCCGCCGAGGGTGCCCGTGTCGGCATCCTGGATGCCGATATCTACGGTCCCAGCCAGCCCACCATGCTGGGCGTGCCGGCCGGCACCAAGCCCGGTGTGCGCGACAATGCCTGGTTCGTGCCGCTGGTGGCGCATGGCATCGAGCTGATGTCCATAGGCCTGCTGCTGGATGCCGACAACA
>DASUXS010000335.1:0-2228 GCA_036377855.1 Moraxellaceae bacterium | reverse complement strand
CGGTACAGGCACCGAGTCCCGCCAGCAGATAGTCATAAGGCGCCGGCCCCGCATCACGACCCCCGGCATCCTCAGGCTCATCCGCAACCAAGGTATGGCGGCGGGCCACAATATCCTGCCGGTAATTCACATCCGTCGAGCTTACGCGCGCACTGGCAATGGCTTTCATTTCACTACTCCAGAATCAGTTCTTGAGACGGTAGCCGGTCTTGAACACCCAGGTGATGCCACCCAGGCAGAGCAGCATGAAGAGCAGGATCATGGCGGCGCTGACGCCGACGCTGACATCGGCTGTGCCATAGAAACTCCAGCGGAAGGCGCTGACCAGGTAGACCACCGGATTGAACAGCGACACCGTCTGCCAGAAGGGCGGCAGCATGTTGATCGAGTAGAAGCTGCCGCCCAGGAAGGTCAGCGGCGTCACGATCATGATGGGAATCACCTGCAGCTTTTCCCAGCTGTCCGCCCAGATGCCGATCAGGAAACCGAAGAGGCTGAAGGTGATGGCCGTGAGCATCAGGAAGAAGATCATCCAGAAGGGATGCAGGATGCTGTAATCCACGAAGAAGCGTGCCGTCACCAGCATGAGCAGGCCCAGGATCAGCGATTTGCTGGCCGCGGAACCGACATAGCCCAGCACCACTTCGACAAAGGAGACTGGCGCCGACAGCAGCTCATAAATCGTGCCCGACCATTTCGGCATATAGATGCCGAAGGAGGCATTGGAAATGCTCTCCGTCAGCATGGACAGCATGATGAGGCCGGGAATGATGAAGGCGCCGTAGCTCACATTGTCTATGGAGTTCATATGTGAGCCTATGGCGGCACCGAACACGACAAAGTAGAGCGAGGTGGACAGCACCGGCGAGGCGATGCTCTGCGCCAGCGTACGGAAGGTGCGCGCCATTTCAAAACGGTAGATGGCGCGGACGGCGTGGAGGTTGAGGCTCATGCGCGGCTCCTGACCAGGCTGACGAATATTTCTTCCAGTGAACTCTGGCTGGATTCCAGGTCCTTCCAGGCAATGCCTTCGCGGTCCAGGCCCTGCAGCAGGCCGGCGATGCCGGTGTCTTCGTCCTGGGCGTCGAAGGTGTAGACCAGGGCCAGGCCTTCATTGCCCAGCTCGACCTTCAATCCTGCCAGGGCAGCGGGGATTTCTGTCAGCGCTTGCTTGAGATGCACGGTGAGCTGCTTCTTGCCGAGCTTGCGCATCAGCGTGTTCTTGTCTTCCACCAGGATGAGCTCGCCCTTGCTGATGACACCGATGCGGTCGGCCATTTCCTCGGCTTCTTCGATGTAGTGCGTGGTGAGGATGATGGTGACGCCGTTTTCGCGCAGGCGCCGCACCATTTCCCACATGTCGTGGCGCAGCTCCACGTCCACACCGGCACTGGGCTCGTCCAGGAAAAGGATGCTGGGCTCATGCGACAGCGCCTTGGCGATCATGACGCGGCGTTTCATGCCACCGGACAGCGTCATGATCTTGGCGTCCTTTTTGTCCCAGAGGGAAAGGTCGCGCAGGATTTTTTCCATGAGCGCGGGATCCGGCGCCTTGCCGAAAAGACCGCGGCTGAAATTCACCGAGGCCCACACGGTTTCAAAGGCGTCGGTGGTGAGTTCCTGCGGCACCAGGCCGATTTTCTGCCGGGCCGGACGGAAGTCTTTCACGATGTCGTGGCCGTCGGCGGTGATGCGGCCGCCGGAGCCGTTGACGATGCCGCAGATGATGGAAATCAGCGTGGTCTTGCCGGCGCCGTTGGGGCCCAGCAGGGCGAAGATTTCGCCGCGGCGTATGTCGAGGTTGATGTGCTTGAGGGCGGCATGACCGGTGGCATAGGTCTTGGTCAGGTCCTGCACGGAAATGATGGCGTCCACGGGAGCTCCTTTAAGTGGGACGGGGCGAGTGTAGCCTGTGCTGTGTTTTAAACGGTGTTTGAAGGCGCAGGCAGATGCCAGCCTGCTGCCATGCACTGGATGGCCGGATTCAGCCCAGCACGATCTCGTCCCCCAGCTCGCGGAACATGGTGCTGACACGGCGCAGGTGGCGGGACTCCGGATGGGTGAGCAGCCACAGGTCGCTGCTGCATTCGGCCAGGGGCTCGCTGAGCGCGGCCAGGCCGTCGAAGGGTTTGACCAGGAAGGTGGGCAGGATGGCGATGCCCAGGCCGGCGCGTACGCCGTCGGCCGCGCCCAGGATGCTGTTGCAGCGATAGCGTGGCCGCGTGCGC
>DASUXS010000334.1:0-4518 GCA_036377855.1 Moraxellaceae bacterium | reverse complement strand
CGATTTGCGCGAAATAAGCCGCGCCATCGGCCCCGGAGGGCGGATCCAGCGGCAGCGCATAAGCCTGCCAGCCCAGCTGTCCGGCCAGCGTGGCGATGCCGGCATTGGACTGGAACACCGTGTGCAGTATCACGCCTTTCGTTCCCTTCAGGCGATTCACCAGTCCGGCCAGGTGGGCGGCGGTCGGCGGCAGGCCGGGCAGCGGTTCGACATAGGCCAGCACCGGCAGCTTGAGGCGCGCCATCAGATAGTCACCGTCCTTGTGATACATGACGGCACCCGGGGCGCCCGCCACCTGCTGCTGCCATTGCGGCAGGCGCGCACTCACCTGCTGGCGGAAAGCCTGGGCACGGCTGCGGAAAGCGGCGGCATCGGCCGGATCGAGTTTGGCGAGACGTTCCGCCAGGGCGACACCCGCATCGGCCATGCGCACCGGATCCATCTGCACATGCGGATTGCCCATGGGATGCACATCGCCCTTGGCGCGGTTGGCGCCGGCGGCACCCTGCACATCCAGCAGCGGCACCTGTGCCGCGATTTCAAAATAGCCGTCGCTGCCGGGCAGCACGGCGGGGTTCGCGGACGAGCTGATGGCCAGTGGCAGCCAGCCCACTTCCAGTTCCGCGCCCATGGCGACCACGAGGCGGGCACCGCGCAGGGCGCGCATCATCGAGGGCTTCACCTGCAGCGTATGCGCGTCGCGATCGGGAGCGGCCAGCGTGGTGATGCTGATGGCATTGCCGCCGACTTCACGCAGCAGCATTTCCGCGGAGGTGGTGGTGGCCACCACCGGCAGCGCGGCCTGGGCCACGCTGGCCAGGAAGGCACTGAGAACCAGTGCCGCGAATGTCGTGATCTTCATGAAAGGCACTCCTGCCGGGAAATCAGAATTTGTGCGCGCCATGCGTGCCCAGGCTCATGCTGTAGGTGAGGAAGTACTGGTTGTATTTCTGCCGCGTGTCGCTGGCATCCACCACATCGGCCCGCGCAATCTGCGCGCGCAGGCGTGAGAATTCCGTGAGGTTCCAGGTCAGCACGCCGCTGAGGCGTTTGCTGGCGGAATAATCCGTCTCCGTGCCGGCTTCGGAAATGTCGCTGCCGATACCGGACTGGTCGAAACGCAGGCCGGCCTGCCAGCGCGGAGCGATGCCGTAGACGGCCTGCAGGTACCAGGCGGTTTCCTGGCTGTCGACGGCATCGTCCACGGCCACGGTGTTGCCGTTGTTGTAGACCGGGGCGCCGGCCAGCGTGGCCACCGCCAGGTTCTTGGCGCCGCGCAGGATTTCCGTCTGGATTTTCAGGTTGCGGTGGCCGGCTTCGCCACCGCCGTCATATTTGTAGACGGCCTCGAGGCCGTAGATGGATTCATCGCCATCCAGCAGGTATTCGTCAGCACCAGGGGTACCATGGGCTTCCTGCTGCTGCGCGGCATGCAGGCCCCAGAGGCCCAGTTGCAGGGCATGGTTGTCGCCCAGCTCCGGCGAGACTTTCACATAGGCGGTGAAAAGGCGGGGACCGCTTTTTTCTTCCGGTGCGGCCAGTGCAGAGGCTGGATCCAGTTCCGCCTGTGCCACGCCCACCACTTCCTGTTTGCCTTGCAATGCTTCGGCGCCGATCAGGGTGTAAAGCGGCAGGTCCGGCAACCATTCCACGCGCAGGCCGACATCGGCGATGCCTTCGCCGCCCAGCAGGGCGTCATAGGCCAGGTTCTGGTCGGCGAAATCCCAGCTATGCGGATGCTGGCTGTTGAGGTAGCCGATATTGCTCTTGAGCTTGCCGGCACGGACCTTGAGGCCGTAGGGCAGGCGGCGGGTTTCAAACCAGGCTTCCTCGACTTCCACCTCGCCGTCATCCAGCACCAGGTTGGCCATGGCATCGAAATTAGGGTCTACCGTGGCGGACAGCACCAGCTCGGTTTCATCGAGATTGAAGCCCTGGTCCGCCACTTCGGCTTCGCGGCCGTTGAGGCCGGCGGGGGCGGCCAGCCGGCCCTTTTCCGAGTCGGCGTAATAGTTGCCGGAGAGGATGAGGGAGATGGCCGGATTGAAGGCGGTGCCCGAGCTGACCGCCTGGGCGCTGCTGTCATCGGCGGCAGCGCCGGTGCTGTGCAGGGCCAGGGCGGTGGCCAGTACGGTGAAGCCGGGGGTGAGGCGGAGGGCAGCGGGAAGACGGCGGCGGAGCATGGCGGGGGTCCTGTTGAAGCGGTCCGTGAGGGCCCAGATCATAATGTTATAGTATAACAATACAAGACCCCTGCCTTGTGATTCATGACCGCCCGCCCCATCTTTCGGGAACTAACGATCCATTAAAGGATGTTTTGATGGCAGTTGATCGCGAGCGGCAGGACCACCGGGACCGGCTGCACCGCCTTGAAAAAGTACGGCAGGAGTGCCGCCAGCTGGTGCGCAAACGTGCCCTGGTCTCGGCGGGTGCGGCGGCGGTGCCGGTGCCTATGCTGGACATGGTGGTGGATGCCGGCATCCTGCTGCAGCTGATCCCGGAGATCAGCCAGCGCTTTGGCCTGGAGCCGGAGCGTATCGAGCAGATGGACCCGGCGCGGCGCGAGAAGGTGTGGAAGCAGATACGCAGCCGCGGCAGCCAGCTCATAGGCATCGTCATCACCCGTGCCATCGTGCGCAAGAGCTTCATGGATTTCGCCGGCCGTCTTGTCGCCCGGCAGGTGGCCAAGTTCGTGCCGCTGGGTGGCCAGCTCGTGGCCGCGGGCCTGGGCTATTTCGTGATGCGCAAGATGGCCTACCAGCATATCGATGACTGCTTTGCGGTGGCGGAAGCCGCGGGTTGAGGCACTCCGTTTCGTCGTTCCCGCCTGCGCGGGAATGACGAAGTGGTTCAGGGCATCACTTCAAACGCATGCCGCTCTTCCACCGGCTCGACATGGATGACGATGTCGGTCTCGCTGAATTCCGCGCGCAACGCATCCTCCAGCACATCGCATAAGGCATGTGATTCCCGCACCGGCCATTGTCCCGGCACAAGCAGGTTGAATTCCACGAAACGGCGCGGCCCGGCCTTGCGCGTACGCAGCGCGGCGATGCTGGTGCCGGCGGGCAGGTTGCGCTGCAGGGCGTTTTCAATGCGCAGCAGCTCTTCGGCCGGCAGCTGCATGTCCATGAGGCCGTCCACCGAGCGCCGCATCAGGTCGAAAGCCGTGCGCATGATGTTCAGCGCCACCAGCAGGGCAATCAGCGGGTCCAGCCACCAGGCCCTGGGGAAAACCAGCAGCAGGCCAAGGGCGATCACCACACCGACCGAGGTCCACACATCCGTCAGCAGATGACGCGCATCGGCTTCCACCGCAAGACTGCCTTCCGCATGCGCCACGCGCAGCAGCCACCATGCCGCCGCGGCATTCACGCCGGTGGCGGCCAGCGACAGCAGCAGGCCGATATCCAGGGCCTGCGGTGATTCGGGCTGCAGGAAGCCGTTGACGGCCTGCCAGGCAATGGCGGCCGCGGCCACCAGGATGAGCATGCCTTCGGCGCCACTGGAGAAGTACTCGGCTTTTTCGTGGCCGAAGGGGTGGTCGTCATCGGCCGGGCGCGCGGCCAGGCCCAGCAGGATGAAGCCCAGCAGCGCTGCCGCCAGGTTCACCAGGGATTCCACGGCATCGGAGAACAGGCCTACCGAACCGGTCAGCGACCAGGCCGCGAATTTCAGGGCCATGGTGACCAGGGCGGCCGCCATGGACAGCAGCATGGCGCGCTGCACGCGGGAACGGATCACGAACAGCTGGCGCATGGCTTCTCCTTTTCCGGCGTGTAAGGGCGGGGTGGTGTGTGCTGCATTCTGCCGCAATTTCCGCCAAGGGCAATTTTCGCCAAGGCCAGCCCGGAAAAGAAACGGCCCCGCATGCGGGGCCGTGAGGAGCTGCCGTCAGCGCGGCTCAGATCGGTTTGGAGCCGTAATTGCTCACCGGTTTCTGCGGCGGATCCGCGGTGACGTCCGGCGGAATTTCCTGCACCTTGCCGCCCTTGGCCAGGAAACGTTCCATTTCCTCTTCCAGCTGGCGACGCAGGGCGTCCTTGCTGGACACGGTCAGCGTTTCCGCTTCGTCAATGTCGGCACGCGAGGGAGCGGGACCGCCACCTTCGCCACCACCGGCGGCTTCGGCGGCAGGCTCATCGCCTTCGCTCTCGCCTTCCTCTTCTTCGACGTCCTCGTCAGCCGGATCGGCGGTTTCGTCCACGTCGTCGTAATCATCATTGGCCATGATGCCAAGCCCTCAACAAGACCCTGAATCGATAATGCGGCGTCCCATGTATAGATCAGGGGACGCGGTTTGTCAGGGAGCATTCTCTGCACTTGTCGCTTTGTTTTCCAGCCTTGAGAAGCAGTGGCGGGCTGTGCTAGCCGGTCGCCGCTGGCGGTGCACAGCGATGGAGCATGCGTTTGATTTTTGTCCAGCAGACAAATCAAGCAGATAGCAGATATGTCGCGACAACGCGTCGATCATCAGGCAGAGCGCGTGGCGATAAAGCGGCGGATATTGTCGACGGT
>DASUXS010000333.1:0-2810 GCA_036377855.1 Moraxellaceae bacterium | reverse complement strand
AAGCTGCTGGGTGCTGACGACTCAATATAAAAACCGATGTCACGCCGGCTGGCCGGCAAAAAAATCCTGTACTGCTTTGGCCACCAGCTCCGGCGATTCATCCAGATGCAGATGGTGTCCCCCAGGCAGTGAC
This sequence comes from Moraxellaceae bacterium, assembly GCA_036377855.1. GTDB lineage: Bacteria > Pseudomonadota > Gammaproteobacteria > Pseudomonadales > Moraxellaceae > UBA2031. The sequence goes on along the minus strand of DASUXS010000333.1, from coordinate 2,677 downwards.
AGCAACTGGCCACGGCGCACGGCCTGCCAGCGTTCCGCAAAAATTTCCGCCGCCGCCGGGAAACCGTTTTCCGCACGCAGCAACATCACTTCGCCTTCGATACGCGCCAGGAAGGCCCGCACCTGGGTCTCGGACAGGCGCAGCGACGAATGCAGGCGCACGCGCCGGTCCAGGGTCCAGCTGAAGCCGCCGGGCACGGCGCGTACGCCACGGCTGCAGAGGATGCGCGCGGCCTCCTCGCTGAGCGGAATGAAGCCGCGGCGGCGCGCCTGCACGGCGCTGTCGAAATCCGCGAACACCCTTTCCGCGCGCGGCTGGAAGGCCTGCCACTCCAATAACGCTTCCTGCAGGATCTGCGGCGCTTCTTCCGGCGCACCGGCATAGGGACCCAGACCGTCCACCATCACCAGCTGCCGCACCCGTTCCGGCAGGGCACCGGCCAACAATACCCCGATGCCCGCTCCCATGGAGTGCCCGAGCAGACGGAATGCAGGCCAGCCCAGAAGGTCGGCGACGGCCAGCACGTCATCGACATGGTCCAGGGTGTGGTAGCGCATGCCCTCGGCCCGCCAGTCACTGAAACCGTGCCCGGCAAAATCCATGGCGACGATGTGATAGCCCGGCAGCAGGGACGCCAGCCGGTCAAAGGTGGCGGCATTGTCCTGCCAGCCATGCAGGGCCAGTACCGGCGGCAGGGCCGGGTCGTGCCAGCAACGTGCGGCAATGCGGCGACCGCGGATATTGAATTCCCGCTCCTGCACTAGGCCGGTTTCACTCATGACACAAAATCTCCTCATATCCGCATGGCGCCATTACGCCGCGGCTTCAATAATGGCAGGCAGCCGCTGCCTGCCATGCCTTCACACACTGATCCCTGAAAAAAAAGGAGAGCTCCATGCGCCGCCTTCTTGCTTACGTTCTGCTGGCCAGCACCGCCAGCTTCGTACACGCCGAATCCCAGCCCCTGCCCCAGCCCATTCCCATGCAACTGGTGGACAGTGCCGGCAAAGGCAAGACCATAGGCCATATCACCCTCAGCAACAGCCCTTACGGTGTGCTGCTGACGCCGGCTTTAGAAGGACTGCCACCCGGCCTGCACGGTTTCCACCTGCATGAAAAACCCAGCTGCGATGTCGCGGAAAAAGACGGCAAGAAAGGCGCCGCGCTGGCGGCAGGGGGACATTTCGATCCGGCCAGGACCGGCAGGCACGAAGGCCCCTATGGCCAGGGCCATCTCGGCGACCTGCCCTCGCTGTATGTGGACAGCAAGGGCGTGGCCACGCAGCCGGTGCTGGCACCGCGTCTCAAGCTCAGCGATTTTTCCGGCCACGCGCTGATGATACATGCGGGTGGCGACAATCATGCCGACCATCCTGAAGCCCTGGGCGGTGGCGGTGCGCGCATTGCCTGCGGCGTGGTGCCCGCGGGCTGAATGATTCAGGCCGAGTGGGCGGCCGCTTTTATCAGACGGGGCGCAAGGCCCCGGCCGCCTGCTCCAGCGACTGCAGTTCACGCTGCACCACTTCCGCGGTCAGCAGCGGCTTCTCCAGCGGGAACATATGCCCGCCCTCCACCTGCACATGTTTCAGCGCATGATGGCGCGCCAGGCGCTCGGCAAAACCGGTGCCCTTGAATTCGCTGCTGGCGCCGGAGAGCAGCACGCCCGGCACTTTCAGCGGCGAACGGTAACGCCAGGAATCATGCGGCGTGGTACGGAAAATCTGCACTTCCGTGGCCGCGGGAATGGTGAGGCGCACGCCCTGCTCGTCGTCGGTCAGGCCGAAATGCAGATAATCCTCGAAGCAGTCCGGGTCCCAGGCCTGGAAGAATTTCTTGCGGCCCAGGCTGGCCCGCGCCTCGTCACGCGAGGACCAGTGCTCGCGACGTCCCGAACTCTTGCCGGCCGGCGTGACGCGATCCGCCAGGCCCAGTTTTTTCATCAGGCCGAAAGTGACGGCGCCCGGTCCGTTGATCACCGGCGGATCCATGATGACCACGGCGCGGAACAATTCCGGATAACGGTGTGCGGCCATGAAAGTGCAGAGGCCGCCCAGCGAATGACCCATGCCGATTACCGGCCCGTCCGCTTTTTCGCGTATGGAGGCCACCACCTGTTCGGTCAGCGAATGCCAGTTGTCATCCACGGGGAAACGCGGGTCCGTGCCCAGCAGGGGCAGCGGACGCACATCATGGGAAGAGGACAGCGCCTGCAACAGCTTGTGGTAGCAGGCTGAAGGCACGCCATTGGCGTGCGCGAAATGAATGACGGGTTTGCTCATGGGAATTCCGGAAACTTCGCGGCAGGGACTGCCGCGAACCGATCGCTGCAGTCCCTACTTATTCATCAAAGCCGCTCTATGGCAAGGCCCAGGGCCTCCACATCCGCTGCGCGTGCCGTGGGAGCGACCACTGCCGTGACCGCGCCGCTGCCCAGGTAGCGTTCGCCCACCGTGCGCAGGTCGGCCAGCGACACCGCCAGCAGGCGTTCACGCATGCGGCGACGCTGGGCCGGGGTACGGCCATAGAGACCGTTGTGGTAGGCCTGGCGCGCCTCGCCCGAGGGCGACAGCGGCTTGTCCATATCGGAAATCACCCCCAGCACCGTTTCTTCCAGCTGGCGCTGCTCGTGCTTTTCCTCCAGCAGCCAGCGCACGCTGGCATCGAAATCCGCCAGCGT
>DASUXS010000332.1:0-4201 GCA_036377855.1 Moraxellaceae bacterium | reverse complement strand
TGGTCGGGGCGCAATTTCATGGAGTGGGCGAAGTTCCGCTGGTGCTGGCCGGTGCTTCCGGGGCCGGCACGGTTTTCTCGTCCGTCTGGCCTTCGGTCTTTTCCGTTTTTTCCGCTTTTTCATCGGCAACAGGCAGCGCCTTCAGGGCGGCCAGCTGGCGCACGATCTGCTGGGCGGCATCCAGGCGCAGCTCGCGCACCAGGGTTTCCTCTTCCGTGCTCTTACCCACGACATTGGTGGTGCTGTACTGGTAGCTGCGGCGCAGGATCAGCGACTGCCTGGGGCCGGTCACCTTGCCGTCCACGCTGTTGATGCGGAATTCCACCGTATAGATCAGGGTGTATTCCGCGGCGCGGGCGCTGCTGTCCACGGTGGAGGTCTGGCGCGTGAGGTTTTCGCGCGTGATCTCCAGCATCACCTCGCCGCCCTGGGGCACGATGTTGTTGCGCTCCAGGGCCAGGCGCAGCTCGCGGTCCAGGTCGTGGCTGTTGCCGGGCATGCGCAGCGTGACCGCCTGCAGGAAGTCCGGCACATGGTAGCTGCCGCGCAGGTGGAAACCGCAGGCGGAAAGGCCCAGGGTCAGCACCAGCAACAGGACGGTTTTTTTCACGCGAGCCTCGGATTCAAACCACGATATTGACGAGCTTGCCCTTCACCACGATGACTTTCCTGGCGGGCTTGCCTTCCATGAAGCGCTGCGCGTCGGCATTGCCCAGCGCGGCGGCTTCGATGGCGGCATTGTCGGCATCCGCAGGCACGATGATCTTGCCGCGCAGCTTGCCGTTCACCTGTATCACCAGCTCCAGCTCGGAGCGCACCAGGGCGGCTTCGTCATGCTGCGGCCAGCTTGCCGTCGCGAGATCGCCGGTGGCGCTGCCCAGCAGGCGGGCGAACTGCGGCGCCAGGTCCTGCCACAGGGCATGGCAGACATGCGGCGTTACCGGCGACAGCAGCTTTACCAGCACCTGCAGCACTTCCGCCTCTACCGCCAGCGTGATGCCGCGGGCAGCGTCATCGGCCGGTTCGAAGGCTTCGCTGTCGATGAGGTTGAGCAGCTTCATGCCGGCGGAGACCACGGTGTTGAACTGGTTGCGCGCATAGTCGGCATTGGCTTGCTTGAGCACGCTGTGCAGCTCCAGGCGGGCGGCCTTGAGCTTGGCATGGTCGGCCACGGCTGTTTGTACAAGTGCGGTTTCCGCACCGGCGGGCAGGGCGGCGGCGCGGTTCTGGAAGCCATGCGCCTGCTTCCACAGGCGGCGCAGGAAACGGCTGGCGCCTTCGACACCGGCATCGCTCCATTCCAGCGAGGCATCGGGCGGTGCGGCGAACATCATGAACAGGCGCGCGGTGTCGGCACCGTACTGGTCGATCAGGGACTGCGGATCGACGCCGTTGTTCTTGGACTTGGACATCTTTTCCATGCCGCCTATGACCACGGGCTGGCCGTCCGCGATCAGCGTGGCGGCGGTCATGCGACCCTTGTCGTCACGCGTGATGCTGACATCGGCGGGATTGATCCAGTCTTTCTTGCCACCTTCGAGATCACGGTAGAAAGTGTCGGCCACCACCATGCCCTGGGTGAGCAGGCGCTTGAAAGGCTCGTCGCCTTCCACCAGGCCTTCGTCACGCATGAGCTTGTGGAAGAAACGCGCGTAGAGCAGGTGCAGGATGGCGTGTTCTATGCCACCGACATACTGGTCCACCGGCAGCCAGTATTTGGCGGCGCTCTTGTCCACCATGCCGGAGGTCGACTGCGGCGAGGCGTAGCGGGCGTAATACCAGGACGATTCCACGAAGGTGTCCATGGTGTCGGTTTCGCGCTTGGCGTCGGCACCGCATTGCGGGCATTTGCATTCGTAGAACGACGGCAGCTTGGCCAGGGGCGAACCGGCGCCATCCGGCACCACGTCTTCCGGCAGCACCACGGGCAGGTCTTTTTCCGGCACCGGCACGTCGCCGCAGGCGGCACAGTGGATGATGGGAATCGGGCAGCCCCAGTAGCGCTGGCGGGAAATGCCCCAGTCGCGCAGGCGGAACTGGGTCTTGCGCGAGCCGTGCTGGGTGCTTTCCAGGTCCGCCACGATGGCATCGAAAGCCGCGGTGAAATCCTTGCCGTCGTATTTGCCGGAGTTGAGGGTCACGAGGCCGGACTTGTCGCCGTACCAGTCTTTCCACTGCGTGCTGCTGAAGTCGTTGTCAGCGGCAGCGGGCTGGTAGACCTGCACGATGGGCAGCGCATATTTATTGGCGAATTCGAAATCGCGCTCGTCATGCGCGGGCACGGCCATCACGGCGCCTTCGCCATAACCCCACAGCACATAGTTGGCGATGAAGACGGGCAGCTTCTTGCCGGTCAGCGGATGCAGCACGAACTGGCCGGTGGGCTGGCCCTTCTTTTCCATGGTGGCGACATCGGCCTCCGCCACGGAGCCGGCCTTGCATTCAGCGATGAAGGCAGCGAGCGCAGGATTCTTTTCCGCGGCACGCGTGGCCAGCGGATGTTCCGCCGCCACCGCGACATAGGTGGCACCCATCAGCGTGTCGGGACGCGTGGAATAGACCTTGAGCTGGCCGGCGCTGCCTATGGAGGCTTCGTCGTAATCAAACACGATGTCGGCGCCAAAGCTCTTGCCTATCCAGTTGCGCTGCATGGTGCGCACCTGTTCCGGCCAGCCGTCGAGCTGGTCCAGGTCGGCGAGGAGTTCTTCGGCGTATTTGGTGATGGCGAAGTAGTACATGGGGATTTCGCGCTTCTCGACCAAGGCGCCGGAACGCCAGCCGCGGCCATCCACCACCTGCTCATTGGCGAGCACGGTGTTGTCCACCGGGTCCCAGTTCACCACGCCGGATTTCTTGTAGATCACGCCCTTTTCGAAAAGACGCGTGAACAGCCACTGTTCCCAGCGGTAGTAATCCGGTTTGCAGGTGGTGACTTCGCGCGACCAGTCGACGGCCAGGCCCAGTGCTTTCAGCTGGCCTTTCATGTAGTCGATGTTGGAATAGGTCCAGGCCGCCGGCGCCACATTGTTTTTCATGGCGGCGTTTTCCGCGGGCAGGCCGAAGGCATCCCAGCCCATGGGCTGCAGCACATTCTTGCCCTGCATGCGCTGGTAGCGCGCGATGACATCGCCGATGGTGTAGTTGCGCACATGGCCCATATGCAGCTTGCCGCTGGGATAGGGGAACATGGACAGGCAGAAGAACTTTTCCTGACCGGGCTTTTCAGAAGCCGTGAAGGTGCCGTTGCGTTCCCATTCCTGCTGGGCGGCGGTTTCTAACTCTTGCGGGCGATACGTTTCGTGCATGGCGGCCGATGACAAAAAAGCGTGGAAAATCAAAGGGGCGTAGCATAGCGTACCGCTCCCCACTAAACGAGGCCCGAGGCCGTCCGTGATCCTGCTTGCCTTCCTGCGCAGCCTGCTGGCCCCACCCGCCCTCAATATCCTGCTGGTGCTTGCCGGGCTCTGGCTGCTGCGGCGCCGGCCCTGGGCGGGACGGCTGCTGATCGCCTTCAGCCTGGCCAGCCTCTGGCTGTTGGCCACGCCGCTCGGAGCCGGCCTGCTGGCGGCGGGGCTGGAGCGGGATCCGGTGCTGAATCCTGCCGACAAGGCTTCGTGGCAGGGTGCCCAGGCCATCGTGGTCTTGGGCGGTGGTCGTGACGAGGGCCTGGAGTTCGGCGGCATCGACGTCCCCAACTACTGGACCGCCAGCCGCCTGCGCTATGCCGCCTGGCTGTACCGCCAGACCGGCCTGCCGCTGGCGGTCACCGGTGGCATCGTGCAGCCCAGGGAGCGCGAGCCCGAGGCGGCGGTGATGGCGCGCAGCCTGCAGCAGGACCATGTGGTGAATGTGCGCTGGCAGGAGAGCCGCAGCCGGACGACCTGGGAAAACGCGCAGTTCAGCCATGAGCTGCTGGCGCCTGAAGGCGTGCAGCGCATCGTGCTGGTGACGCAGTCGCTGCATATGCGGCGGGCGCGGATGGCCTTCGAGCATGCCGGCTTCGAGGTCGTGCCGGCACCCATGGACCTGCGGCGTGAGCAGCGCCCCTGGCTGCTGCAGCTGGCGCCCAACCTGATCGCCTTCGTGCGCTCTGCACAGTCGCTGCATGAGTATGGCGGGCTGGTCAGCTACCGCCTGCGCATGCTGGTGGAATGAACGACGAGGTTCGCGGCTAAAGCCGCTCCTACAAAAACAGCGGCCT
>DASUXS010000331.1:0-4048 GCA_036377855.1 Moraxellaceae bacterium | reverse complement strand
CATGAAGAGCAGGCAGTGGGTGATGGTGTGGGGAATGGTGCTGGTCGTGATACTGGGCGTCCTGTTTCGCATGGGCTACCAGGCCCAGGCCGTCATCCCCAAGCCCATCAAGGCCGACGCCGCCCAATACCTCCATATCGGCTGGAATATGCTGCACCATGGCGTGGTGTCCATGGCGGCGCCGTCCACCGCCACCCCCCCGCCTGACAGTTACCGCGGCCCCGGCTATCCGGCCCTGGTCATGCTGGCCCTGCAGTTCGGCGGGGAGGCATCGGGTGAATGGTATGGACGGCTCCTGTCCATTCAGGCCTTGCTGGGCGGGCTGACGGCATTGCTGACCGTGGTGCTGGCCCGCTACTGGCTGCCCACGGGCTATGCCCTGGCGGCCGGCGTACTGGTGGCGCTCTGGCCGCATATGGTGACCTTGTCCGGCTATGTGCTGACGGAAACCCTGTTTGCCTTCCTGCTGGTGCTCGGGCTCTGTCTTTTCTGTCGCGGCCAGCGGGCCGCTTCCCTGCCCTGGATCGCCGCGGCCGGCCTGGTGTTCGGTGCCGCCGCCCTGGTCAATCCCATGATCGTGCTTTTCCCGCTGCTGCTGGCGGCCTGGCTGGCTTTTGCACAACCGCGGCAGGCAGTGGTGTTGCTCTTGCTGGCAGCGCTGCTGCCCGGGGCATGGGCGATACGCAGCGCCCAAGTGGAGGCCAAGACCATCGTCACCGCCAACGGGCGACTCATGGAAAACATATTGATAGGCATGGAGCCGGATTTTGATTCGGTTTACCTGGGTGCCAGGGCGGGGCATGTCGCCCGGGCGCGGGTACAGGAGCAGCTTGCCATCTACCGGCAGGACAAGGCGCAGGCCTGGGAAAATGTCGCACAGCGCCTGGCCCAGGCCCCGGTTTTTTATGCGAAATGGTATTTCGTGGCCAAGCCCATGCTGTTCTGGTCCTGGTATATCGGGCAGGGAGCGGGTGACCTTTATGTCTACCCCGTCCAGCACTCGCCCTTCGAGGCCAATCTCCTCTACCGGACCGTGGCCGCGGTGGCAGGCGGGCTGAATCCCCTGCTCATGCTGGCGGCTTTTGCCATGGTGGCCGTGCTGCTGGTCCGGCGGCTGCAGGGCAGGCAGGATGCCGGCTTTGCGCCACTGGTGGTGGTGGCGCTGCTCTTCTTCTACACCACGGCCCTGCATTCCCTGCTGGCGCCGGATGTCCGCTACGCCACACCCTTCCGCCCTTTTGAAATCCTGCTGGCGGTTTCCCTGTGCTGGTTCCTGCATGCTGCGGTGCGGCAGGCGCGCAGGGCGACAGCAAGCCAGCCGGCGACCCCGGCTGGGTAAGTCATTGGCGTTGCCGGAGTTCCAGATGTGCTAGGAAAGCCCGGACCCCGATCCCGGGGTCCGGTGTTCCCGCCATTGCCGCCAGATGAGGGCCAGCAGGCCGGCCGCCAGCAGGTAGAGGAGCGGCTGGAAGGGAATGGCATAGCGCGGGAAAGGAGAACCGACCATGTGTATGCCAGTCACATAAACCAGCGTGAGTGACAACAGCCTCATGCCGGTCAGTGCCGAGCCCCAGGCGGGCCGCAGCGCCGGGACCCAGGCCAGGATCGCCGCTGCTGCCGCCAGCAGGAGCAGGGGCAGGTAGAGGATGCGGCTGGCCACATAGGTGGCGATGAACAGAGGGTTGTAGCCATAAGGCGTCAGCACCGTCGGAAAGACATAAATGTCACCGGACAGCAGCAGCTCCTGGTCGTCCGCACCGATAGGCATGATATGCCAGTGAAAAAGGGCAAGGGGTTTGCCGATGAGGTACCAGTGCAGATAAGTGCCGGGTGCTTCCATGAAGCGCTCGGCGAGCACGGAAAGCGCAAGGCTCAGTGAGCGGGGACTGGTCAGCACAGGATCGAAGTTATAGGGCATGCCCCGCGACTCGGGGATGTTGTTGTACATGAAGTCCGGGTACATGCCTGTCTGGACGGCAGCCACCATCGCCAGGGGATTGCTGAAGGCGCCTACGGACGCCAGGTTGCGCAGGCCCCAGGCCAGCATGGGCAGGGTGAATACCGCCAGGAAGAGGGTCCAGCGCCGCCACAGCGCGGGGGTCCCGGCGATGCCGACGGCGGCCAGCAGGAAGGGCAGGTATTGCGTCGTCGGACGCACCAGGGCTGCCAGGGCCAGGAACAGTCCGGCCAGCGCGAGCCGCCGGGGTGAAAAGGAATCGCGACGGTGCAGCAGGAACAGCATGGCGGTCCAGAACATCAGGGTGAAGAGCGGCTCGGTGAGCAGGTAGATGTTGATGTTGACCAGATGGGGCGAGATGGCGGCAAGCAATGCCACGCCGAGCGCGCCGCCCCGTGAGCTGACCTGGAGCCCGATGCAATACACCAGCACGACGACAAGGCTGCTCAGGCCGGCCTGGGCGTAGATGATGCGGGTAATGCTGCTGTAGGCGCCGTCGGCGGTGCCGCTTTGCCAGTCTTTCTTCAGCAGTGCGGACACCAGCAGGGGATAGCCCGGTGGCACGTCGGCATCGGGAATGACGCGCGACCCGCCGAAGAGCGGCGGAATGCTGCGCGAATAAACCTGTTCGGACTGCAGGTTCACGCCGTAAAAAAAATAAGACAAAGAGTCGCCCCGGACCGGATCTTCCACCAGCGAGCCTGTTATTGCCGCGATGCGCAGGAAAAGTGCGAGCAGGAGGATGCTGCCCAGCACGACGTAGTGAACCGCCTGCCCGGCGGGCCGGGAATTTCTTGTGTCACGCATGATGTAAGCGCATCAGCCCTGTGGGGTGGTCAGGAAAACGCCGGCCATGATGAGGGCCACGCCGGCAAAATAACGTGCCGTGAAGACTTCATCGTAGAGGAAATGGCTGCCCAGCGGCACCAGCACAAAAGCAAGTGCCATGACGGGATAAATCCTGCCCAGCTCGGTGGCCCGGAGCAGCCACACCCAGACCAGTGACATGACGGCATAGAGGCCCATGGCTGCGGCGAGATAAAAAAGCGCATGGCTGTCCAGCAGGCTTCCGGATTTTGCCGACTGGTTGGCCGCCGCCTTGAAGAGCAATTGTCCGGTGGCCAGGCCAAGCACGCAGAAAAAAGCGGTGAGATACGCCGGCATGAGGGTCAGCCTTTGAGGTTCTTTGCGGTGAACAGGAAGAAAAGGTTGAGATCAATCGAAGGGATCGGCGTCGGCCACCAGTGCTCGGTGCGCTGCGGAAAGTAATGCCGCAGCAGCGCGATCAGGTTGTTGCAGGAATTCACATGCTCGCGGGCCATGAGGTAATCGTAGGCGAGACCCTGGCGCAGGGCATGGCGGCGCGGGCCGAGGTGGCGGCCTAGCCGCCACGCCATTCCCGGATCGGTCGGGATGAGGATGGAGAGTGTGCCGTCTTTCCTGACAACACGCTGCCATTCCTTGAGCGCCAGATGCGGCTGGTAGATGTGTTCCAGCACGTGGGTGGCTACCAGCCGGTCGAAGCTGTTGTCCCCGTATTGCAGCCTGCCTGAGGGCTGGGCTTCAAAGGCAGCCTTTGCCGACAGGGTGGCGGGGAGCTTCTGCCGGGCAATGTCCAGGGTTTTGGAATCCAGGTCGGTCAGTACATAGCGGTCATAACGGTGCCGTACAAAAGGCAGGTGTTCGCCGGTGCCCGCCCCGATCTCGATGACATCGGGATAATGCGCGCTGGCCGGTATGGCGCGTTCTGTCAGCCGGTGGCTTGCATGCATGACAAAGCGCTGCAGGGGGCTTTTGTAGTTGGCCTCGTCATAGGTTTCGGAAAACGCCGCCCGGTGCCGCAGCCAGGCCTCGTCTTCCGCAAATTCGCCGGCCGGCTTCTCATCCTTCATGTCGGTCATGGGCTGCTTCCGGCAGGGGTGTTGCCATGTTCCAGTGGGGGCCGGCATGGAGCCGCTTGTGCAGCGGTGCCGTGGGAATGTTGCTCATGTCGAAGTTGGCGAAGCCCAGCAGCAGCTGCACCCCGATCAGGGTGGTCAGGCCGGCGAGCATGACGGTGCCGGCGCTCGCATAGGAAGACTCAAGATAGCT
>DASUXS010000330.1:0-2681 GCA_036377855.1 Moraxellaceae bacterium | reverse complement strand
CAGGTCTTCATGAACCTGGCCGTTAACGCCTGCCATGCCATACTGGAGCGGGCGCAACAGGAGAACCGCCAGCAGGCCCCGCTGGGCACCCTGCAGGTCAGCACCTCCTGTGAAGTGCGTGCCGGCTACAGCTGCTGGCAGGCGGATTTCCGCGACGATGGCAATGGCATGGACGAGACCGTGCAGCGACGCATTTTCGAACCTTTCTTCACCACCAAGGATGTGGGCTCCGGCACCGGACTGGGACTGTCCGTGTCCTACGGCATCATCCAGAAGCACCAGGGTGAAATCAGCGTGAGCTCGGTCGTGGGCCGGGGCAGCTGCTTCACCGTCGTGCTGCCGCTGTTGCAGGAACTGCATTCCATACGTTCGTTGTCGGGCACGCAGGATGCGCCCCCGGAAAACCTGTCAGGAGAAACCCATGGGGCTGTTTGACCAACGCCAGCGCAGCAGCGAATTGCCGGAGCGCGCGCCGCGCTACGGCATCCTGCTGGTGGATGATGAAATCCTCAACCTCACGTCACTGGCCAGCCTGCTGGAGGACGATTACCACGTCCATATCGCCTCCAATGCCAATGATGCCCTGCAGATGCTGGCGAATCCGGGCTTTGCCGCCGGCATCCACCTCATCGTCTCGGACCAGCGCATGCCGGGCATGACCGGCGTGGAACTGCTGGCGCATACGCGGCAGCTGAAGCCGGATGCGAAACGCCTGCTGCTGACCGGCTACACCGATATAGACGCCATTGTCGGCGCCATCAACGAAGCGGCCATCTACAAATACCTGCGCAAGCCGGTGGACAGCCAGGAGCTCAAGCTCACGCTGCAGCGTGCCTGCGAAGCCTGGCAGCTGGAGCGCGACAACTACGGCCTGCTGGCGCAGCTACGCCTGGCTTTCGACCAGCTGCGCCTGCTGGATGCCGACAAGATGGCTTTCCTGCGTTATCTCGCCCATGAAATGAATACGCCGCTGAACTGGCTGTCCGCCGCACAGATCATAGATCGCAGCGACCTCAGCGCAGAAAGCAGCGAGATGCTGAGCTTTGTCGACCAGGGCCAGGACCGTCTGCGCGGCCTCATCAGCGCCGTGCTGCGCTATTTCCAGGCCGCCGGCCTGGAGCTGCACCCGCATCGCGAAAAGCTGGACCTCTCCGTGCTGCTCAGCCAGGCGCTCTCCACCCTGCAGCAGAACCATGGCAACACTGTGATGATAAGGCTGGACCAGCCCGCCACCCTGACCATGGAAAGCGATGCCACGCTGGTGGCGGAAATCCTGGAGCATCTGCTGGAAAATGCGGTCACGCATGCCGAGCGAGCCGACGGCCCCACCGCGGAAGTGCGCATAGAGGCGGAGCTGCGGGACAAGGAAGTGCTGGTGGAAGTGTTCAACAGCGGCAGCGACCTGGACAGCGCCGGACTGGCGCAGCTGTTCCAGCCCTTCCAGTTCTGCGGCTCCTCGCACAGCGCCGACGGTTTCGGCCTCAGCCTCGCCACGGCGCGCGCCCTGGCCGTGGCCCTGGGCGGGGATCTCGATGCGGCCAGCGGGGAAGCGGGCCGGGCCGGAGTGCGCCTGCGGCTGCGGCTGCCGCAGCAGATGCCGGCGCGGCGCCAGCCGGCGCCCTGAGGCTCAGCTCAGACGGCAGCGGTAATTGCCTTCGCCATGGGGAATGAAGCCCATGGCCAGCAGCATGTCCGGGATGCCTTCCTGGGCCAGGTCGAAATCCGCCTCCAGCCACTGTGATCCGCGTTCGGCCTCGAGGCGGCGCACTTCGGCCACCAGGCGCTCGGCCACGCCGCGGCCGCGGGTGGCCGGATGCACGCTGAGATAGCGCATGCCGCGCACCTCGCCTTCCCCCACCACCAGCACCGCCGCGATATGGCGGGCATTGAAGAAGCCGGTATACAGCGTGCCGCCGGCGGCCAGGCCGCGCTGCAGCACTTCCACCGCCGCTTCGGGACTGAAGACCGGGTAGTCCGCATACACCCGGGGCAGGTCCTGCAGCAGGGTGTCGGAAAGCGGAGCGGAAACGGCGGCAACAGCAACAGGCATGGAAGGTCCTTAGGCCCCGGGGCCAGCAAGCAGGGAACGAGGCGGAAGTTATCACAAAGGCCGGCGTTCCGGCCGCCTGCGGCCTCAATGGCCGGCCACCCCCCGGCAACGCTATAATCGCCTCCTTTCTACCGTCGACCTCCTGCGCCCAGCGCGCCGGGTCCCCTGCCAGAGCCCCTCCATGACTGCACGTCAGGCCGAAGTCATCCGCAACACCAACGAAACGCAGATCCGTGTCGCCATCAATCTCGACGGCACCGGCCAGGGCAAGCTCAACACCGGCATGCCCTTCCTGGACCATATGCTGGACCAGATCGTGCGCCACGGCCTGATCGACCTGGACATCGAATGCAAGGGCGACCTGCAGATCGACGACCACCACAGCGCCGAGGACACCGGCATCACCCTGGGCCAGGCCTTCACCAAGGCCCTGGGCGACAAGAAGGGCATACGCCGCTACGGCCACGCCTATGTGCCGCTGGACGAAGCGCTGTCGCGCGTGGTGGTGGACATCTCCGGCCGCCCCGGCCTGGAATTCCATGTCGACTACACCCGCGCCCGTGTCGGCACCGACGATCACGAGCGCCGCGCCGGTCGAGAGCGACACCAGCTTGGCGCCGGGCGCCGCGCC
>DASUXS010000329.1:0-5865 GCA_036377855.1 Moraxellaceae bacterium | reverse complement strand
ACCAAGTGGTGGATGTAGCCCAGGATTTCCGGCGCGCCGGAAAAGCTGCGCGACCAGTCCGGGTTCTGGGCAAAGGAATAGGAATAGAGATTGGAGGGAATGTCGCAGGCCGCGCCCGGATACTGGTTGTCACGCCAGGTGCCGCCGACTTCGCTGCCGCGCTCCAGGATGACGATGTCGTCTATGCCGGCCTGGCGCAGGCGTATGGCAGAACCCAGTCCGGCAAAGCCGGCACCGATGATCAAAACGGAAGCCACTTTATTCGTAGCAGCATTCGTGGCAGCAGCCGGCTTGTTGCGGCCCGCGGATTTTGCAGTGCTCATATTCAACTCGTGCGACTACGCAGCAGCCAGGGCTGCCGCGGAAAATAAAAAGGCAGGCCGGGCGCGAAGCCGGGGCCTGCAAACAGAAGTCAGGCGGCGGTCTTGTAGGTGAGTTCCTTCACCCAGCTGGGGACAGCCGGCAGCATGCGCGGGGGGATGTAGCTGGTGACCTTGACCAGGGCATCCACCGGCATGTGGTAGAGCTTGTTGTTGCGGTTGACCACCTGGCGCGCATGCCAGGAAATGAACTGGAACCAGGGATTGCGCCGGCCTTCCTTGGTACGGCCGCCGATCTGCTCGAACTTCTTCATCACCTTGTAGAGCTGCTCTTCCGGCAGGCCCATCTCGACGATGTTGTCGCGCATTTTGTTGAGCAGCGGGAAGTAGGTGAGGATGCCCAGCAGCAGGCGCGGGTCCAGCATGGGGCCCATCATCTGCACCAGCTTGACCAGGGGCTTGCCGTAGACGCTGGACTCCATCACGGAGAAACCGACACCGAGATGGCGGGCTTCGTCACCATTGATCTTGTCGAAGGCCTGGTGGCAGACCGGATCTTCCACGGTATCCAGCAGGAATTTGCAGAGCGCGCCATCAAGCGCGATTTCCAGCATGGGAATGACGGTGCCCAGCACATAGAAAGGCATCTCGTCCGCATAGGTGTCCAGCCACTCGATCACCAGGCGCAGATTGATATTGGGCTCGGGCAGGTCGTCTTCGCTGTCCAGCATGCCCCAGCGCTTCATCAGCGCCATTTCGGCATTGGCGTGGCGCTGCTCTTCGGCGTGGAAGTAGCTGTAGATTTCGCGCATGGTTGGCGTGGGGGCGCATTTGGCCATGGCGGCAAAAGCGCGGGCACCGACGTGTTCAATCCACATCAGGTCGGCCATGAAAGGCTTGAGGCGGGCATAGAGTTCGGGATTGCCGGTGACGAGTTCGGCGCCGGGGCCGTCCCAGTCCACATCATCCAGCGACCACTGCGTGGCCTTCACTTTTTCCAGCATCTTGTCGAGGTCTATCATTGCCATGGCGACAATCTCCGGTTCGTTAACGGTGGGGAGCCGGTTGCGTGGCACCGGCTCGGAAAATCAGCCGTCCCGGGCCTACAACGAAGAGCGGTCAGCCAGGCGCTGCAAGAGGCCGGCTCCGCGGGTGTACATGCCCGGCATCAGGCGCTTCATGCGCCAGATGGTGCGGGCATCGATTTGCGGCAGCACATAGAGCTGGCCACGGTCCAGCGCATCCAGCGTGGTTTTCGCCACGCTGTCCGCGGACACACCGGTCCAGTCCATGAGTTTCTGTGCCATGCGCGAGGACGATTCCGGAATGCGGCCGTCACGCGCGATATTGGTTTTGACGAAGGTCGGGCAAAGCGCGGTGACCTTCACGCCGGTGCCGGCGGATTCCGCGGCCAGCGTTTCGGACAAGGCCAGCACGGCGGCCTTGGTGAGGTTGTAGGGGCCCATCAGGGGAGCGGCGGCAAAGCTGGCGGTGGAGCAGACATTGATGACGCCGCCTCGGCCCAGCTTGCGCAGGCGCGGAGCAAACACATGGCAGCCGTTGACCACGCCCCACATATTCACGCCCACGGTCCACTGCCAGTCTTCCATGGGAATCTCGCCGATACGGCGGCCGCCCACGCCGACACCGGCATTGTTGATGACAAGATCGGTCTGGCCGGCAAAGAGCTCGTCGGCACGCGCGGCCATGGCTTCAACCTGCGCCAGGTTGCCGACATCACAGGCCAGCGCCCAGGCTTCCCCGCCCTTGGCACGTATCAGGGCCACGGTTTCTTCGGCGGTAGCGAGGTTGATGTCGGAACACAGGACGCGGCCGCCACGGCGGGCCAGTTCCAGGGCAAAGGCACGACCAATGCCGGAACCGGCACCGGTGACTACAGCGGATGCCTTGCGGCTGGTTTTCCTGGCGAACATGAGCGGGGCCCTTGAGACTGGCGGAGGCTGGCGAATCGGGGCGATGGGGGTCAGGCAGCTGTGCTTTGACTGTTCCATCGGCTGATGGCAAAGTAAACCGACTGCTTGTTCGGATTCAATTCGGAAACCCCGCCATGGCCAGAAAGCCCCAGCAAACCCGTGCCAAGGCCACGGTCGACGCCATCATCGAAGCCAGCTTCATCGCCGTCGCCGAGCGCGGCACCGCCTCCACCACCACGCGCTATATCGCTGAAATTGCAGGGATTAGTGTGGGTTCGCTGTATGAATACTTCGCCAACAAGGAAGCCATCTTCGATGCCATGGGCGAGCGTTTCGTGGAGGAGACGGTGGGCCTTATCCAGCCCCTGCTGCCGCAGCTGGTACGCCTGCCCATAGGCGAGGCTGTCTACCGACTGCTCATGGAGTTCGGGTTCCTGCTGCGCAAAAACGACGAACGCCTGCTCAAATGCGCCCGCGAAGCCATACAGCACCAGTTCCAGCACCACCTGGAAAAGGTCACGCGCCTGCTGCAGGAACTGGTCATGCAGTACGCCATGAACAACCCGGAGATGCTGCGCCTGCCGCGTATGTCGACCATGAGCTACATCTTCATCAACGGCGGCATCTTCGCCGTGGTGCGCCACCTGTCCGATCCCAATCCTCCCATCAGCTATGAAGAGCTGGCCCAGGGACTGGCGGACATGGTGGACCACTATGTGAAGCAGGAGCTGCTGGCGGGTGCCGCCTGAGCCCGGCGGCTGCTAGATTGAGGCTCTGCCAACGATGACCTGCCAAGGCCACTGCCCTGCACCATGAATTACGATTTCGACAACGCCCCCGACCGCCGCGGCAGCGATTCCATCAAATGGGCGAAATACGCCGGCCGTAAATCCGCCACGGGTGAGGACTTCATCCCGATGTGGGTGGCGGACATGGACTTCGCCGCACCGCCGGAAGTCATCGCCGCCCTGCAGGAACGCGTGGCCCACGGCGTCATGGGTTATGGCCACACCACCCAGGCCTTCAACGACGCCATCATCATGGCCATGCAGCGTGACTATGGCTGGGCCGTGCAGGCGGAATGGATAGTGCCGCTGTCGGGCCTGGTGTCCGGCCTGAATATCGCCGCCCGTGCCATTGGTGAGCGCGGCGATGCCCTGGTCACCGCCACGCCGGTGTATCCGCATCTCTATACCGCCGCCACGAATATGGAACGTGAAAGCGTGCGCGTGGCCCTGGATGAAAAGCGGCACTGGAGCTGGGACATGGCGGCCCTGGCGGCGGCCCATACCCCGCGCACAAAAGGCCTCTTTCTCTGCCATCCGCATAATCCCGTCGGCCGGGTCTGGAGCGAGGCCGAGCTCACCGCCATCGCGCAACATGCCGAGCAGCACGACCTGGTCGTGGTCAGCGACGAGATCCATTGCGAACTGGTGCTGGAGCCCGGCCTGCAGCACCGTCCTTTTGCCACGCTGTCGCCACAGGCCGCGGCACGCAGCATCACGCTGCTGGCGCCCTCCAAGACCTACAACATCCCCGGCCTGGGTGCCGCCTTTGCCATCATTCCCGACAGCCGGATCCGCCGGCGTTTCCAGCAGGCCATGGCCGGCATCGTGCCGCACCTGAATATCCTGGGCATGGCGGCCACCATTGCCGCCTATGAAAAGGGCGCCGCCTGGCGCTCTTCGCTGCTGGACTACCTGCGCGGCAACCGCGACCTGGTCATGACACTGGACGGCTTGCACGGCCTGCGGGTGGTCAAACCCGAAGCCACCTACCTGGCCTGGCTGGACTGCGCGCAGCTGGGTGAAAACCCGCGCCGCTTTTTCGAACACCGCGGCCTGGGCCTGCTGGAGGGCGATGACTTCGGCCCGGCGGACACAGGACGTTTCATGCGCCTGAACTTCGGTTGTACCCGCGCCCTGCTGCAGCAATGCGTGGACCGTAT
Source organism: Moraxellaceae bacterium (assembly GCA_036377855.1). Taxonomy (GTDB): domain Bacteria; phylum Pseudomonadota; class Gammaproteobacteria; order Pseudomonadales; family Moraxellaceae; genus UBA2031. The sequence continues at coordinate 1,663 of DASUXS010000329.1, read as the reverse complement.
CCGCGGCGCCTGAAGGCAACAAAACAATGCTATTGCGTCCTGTCGGGCATGCGGCAACATGCCGGGCAGACTTGCAAAGGTAAATCCCATGCGCTTTCCGGCTGTCACGCTGCCCGCCCTCCTTCTGCTGCTGTCCGCCTGCAGCAGCCGTCCCGCGACCGGCTCTGACGGCCTCACGCTGTGCGATGCCCGCCGCATACAGTGGACGGTGGGCCAGATTGCCGATGCCCCGCTGCTGGCCCGGGCCAGGCAGGAGTCCGGCGCGGACCAGGTGCGGATACTGGATATCAACAGCATCGTCACGCTGGAGCATGACGACCACCGCCTCAACCTGCGCGTGGATGTGAACAACAAGGTCGAATTCGCCATGTGCGGCTGAACACCGGCACCCCGCCCTGCCGCGCCACTTCCTGAACCGGATCCGGGACAACGGAAAAGAGAGGAACCCCCATGCATCCCTGCAAAACTGTACTGCCTTTCCTGCTCCTGCTGGCCGCCTGCAGCAACCCGGCGCCGGCCACCCCGGCTTCACCAACGCCTGCCCCGGAGACCGCCGTGTGCAATGCCGATCATGTGCAATGGGCCGTGGGCCAGCTGGCCGATGCCGCCCTGCTGGCGCGCGCCCAAAAAGCATCCGGTTCCGAAACCGCCCGCATCCTGACGCCAGGCTCCGTGGTGACGATGGAATACAACCACCAGCGCCTGAACCTGAAAGTGGACAAGGACAACAGGGTGGAAGCCGCCTACTGCGGCTGATCGCGGGACGGTGGCCTCTCCCCCGGCGCTGCGCCACAATCGCCGCCTCTTCATGCGGCCGGAGTACTGCCATGACCACTGCCATCAACCCTGAAACCGTTGTCCTGCGTTTCCTGCGTGCCCTGGAAAACCAGGACCACGACACCGTGGCCGAACTGCTCTCGCCCGAGCTGGTCTACAGCAATGTCTCCCTGCCCACCCTGCGCGGCGGGCAGAAGGTCTCCGGCCTGTTCCGCCAGCTGCTGCGTCCCGCCACCGGTTTTGGTGTAGAGGTGCACAGCATTGCCAGCAAGGGCGATACCGTGATGACGGAGCGCACCGACATCATCTCGGCCGGCCCGCTGAGCGTGAGCTTCTGGGTCTGCGGCACCTTCAAGGTCCGGGACGGCCGCATCGTGCTCTGGCGCGATTATTTCGACTGGTGGGATATCTCCCGCGGCACCCTGCGCGGCCTGGCCGGCATTGCCCTGCCGGGACTGCGCCAGCGTCCTTCCGTCCCCCAGGCCTGATGCCCCAGGGCTCCAGCCCTGAGGCCGGCGTTTCACGCAAGAATCCCGGTGCCTTGCGCCTAGCCAGGACCGGGATTGTCCTACAACATCGCTCCATAATCAGAACCCTGACCACCGCACGTGGAGCGAGCCCATGAACGCCAAGACGCCCGACGCCCTTCTCGAACAGGCAGCAGCTGCCGACGCCAACTGGAAAGACCCCAAGCGCTACCTCTGGCTGCTGAGCCCGGCCCTGCCCGTGATAGGCCTGGGTGCCCTCACCGCCTACGCCATCGCCCCCAAGAAGCTGCGCGCCCTGGCCTGGACCGGCCCCCTGCTGGTGCACGGCGTCATCCCCGCCCTGGACCGCATGATTGGCAACGACACCACCAATCCCCCGGCCGAAGCCATAGACCGCC
>DASUXS010000328.1:0-3525 GCA_036377855.1 Moraxellaceae bacterium | reverse complement strand
GAACGCTGCCAAAGACGCTGGGCCCCGGCCTTCGCCGGGGCGACAGTGGAGTTGGAAAAAGACACCAGCGCTAAGGCCATAAAAAATGCCCCTTCCGGGGCATTTTTTATGGCTGTGCCAAACGCAGGGCTTACTTCAACGCCGCCAGCGCCGCCGCATAATCCGGCTCATCGGCAATCTCACCCACCTGCTGGGTGTAGACGACCTCGCCCTTGGGATTGATCACCACCACTGCACGCGACAGCAGGCCGCGCAGCGGGCCGGTGGAAATGGTCACGCCATAGTCCTGGCCGAAACCGGGATTGCGGAATACCGAAGCCGGCACCGCGTTGGCAATGCCTTCGGCGCCGCAGAAACGGCCCAGGGCAAAAGGCAGGTCGGCGGAAATGCAGAGCACCGTGGTGTTGTCCAGGCCGGCCGCCTGTTCATTGAATTTTCGCACGGAGGTGGCGCAGGTCGGGGTGTCCACGCTGGGGAAGATGTTCAGCACGACACGGCGGCCAAACAGGTCTTTGAGGGAAACTTCGGAAAGATCGGCCTTCACCAGCGTGAAGTCCGGGGCACGCACGCCGTTTTCCGGCAGGCTGCCAACGGTTTGAACGGGATTGCCCTTGAGGGTGATGGTGGTCATGGCGAGAGTCCTTGCAGGGTCGGAAAGCGCTAAAGCTAGCACAGACCCCGTTCTTTTCCTGCCTCTACAACAGAAGCGGGACAGGACTCAGACAAGATAAACGTCAAAACGCCCGCTGCGGCCTTCCAGGGTCAGCGACGGCTTGGCCTGGCCCAGCCAGGGCGCCAGCCGCGGTCGCTTCACCACGACACGTTTGCGCGCGGCAGCCAGGGCCGGTGCCAGCAGGGCATCGGCATCGGCGTCTTCACCGACCACGGCGCGGAACACGCGCATTTCCTTTTTCACCAGGGCGGCTTTGTCGCGATGTGGGAACATGGGGTCCAGGCAGACCACATCGGGCCGCTGTTCCGCCTGCGCCAGGTCCTGCAGCAACTGCAGGGAATCACCGGGCACAAAAGACAAACGCGAGAGCAGCTCGGCCATTTCAGCATGGCCGGCGATGCGTTGCAGGCCGTCTTCAACAAGGGCCGCAATCACGGGCGAACGCTCCGCCACCTGCACATGGGCACCGGCGGAGGCCAGCACGCTGGCATCGCGCAGCAGGCCGGCCGTGGCATCGAATACTTGCAGGGGATGTTCAGCCTTGAGCAGGCCACAGGCCTTCACGATCATTTCCTGGCGCGCGCGCTGCTGCGCCAGGCGCCAGCCCAACGCGCCCTCCGCCAGGTTGATGCGCACGGCACCCGAACCCGGCATATCCAGCGCATACAGGCCCAGCCCTTCCGGCTCCAGCACCAGCGCGGCACCCGCAGGAGCATGCTGTTTGAAAACCTGTTTCAGCGGCGCGTCATAGCTTTCCAGCGGCAGGCCCAGGCGGCGTGACAAAGTCTCGCCGGCTTCCGTCAGCGCGGCATGGACCAGAAAGCGCAGGGCCTGCATCACATCGACCAGTTCACCAGCCCGGTCATGGCCGTCAGCAGGATGAAACCGCCGAAAGCGATGCGATACCAGGCAAAAACGGTGAAGTCATGACGGGTGATGAAGCGCATCAGCGCACGTATCACCAGCAGGGCGGAAATGAAGGACACCACGAAGCCCACGGCAAACACCGGGAAATCCGCGGCCACGAATTCATCGCGATGCTTGATCACATCGTAGAAGGTGGCGGCGAACATGGTGGGGCTGGCCAGGAAAAAGGAAAACTCCGCGGCGGCCTTGCGCGACAGGCCGAAAAAAAGGCCGCCGATGATGGTGGCACCGGAACGCGAGGTGCCGGGAATCAGCGCCAGGCACTGAGCGAGGCCGACCTTGAGGGCATCGCGCCAGTCCATCTCGTCCACTTCCTGCACGCGCACCTGGTGCTGGCGTTTCTCGGCCCAGAGGATGAGGACACCGCCCACCACCAGCGCCATCGCCACGGAGACCGGATTGAAGAGATGCAGCTTGATGGCTTTGATGAAGAGGAAGCCCAGGATGGCGGCCGGCAGGAAGGCGACGGCCACATTGATGGCAAAGCGTTGCGCCGACACTTGAGTGAACAGGCCCTGTGCCACCGTTATAAGGCGTACACGGTATTCATAGCAGACAGCCAGGATAGCCCCCAGCTGTATGGTCACCTCGAAGACATCGCGCTTTTCCTTGGTCCAGAAATTGATCAGGTCGGCGGTGATGATGAGATGGCCGGTGCTGGAAACCGGCAGGAATTCGGTGATCCCTTCTACCAGACCCATGATCAGGGCCTTGAACAACAACAGCAGATCCACGGATCACTTCTCCTCGATTTGCAAAGACGCGGCATGGTAGCCGGCATGGAATTCCGGGGGCATGCGTCGTACACGCCCTTCTTTTATATCGACACAGACCCAGTGCGTACGGCCGCGGAACACGGTCTGGCCGTCGCTGGCGCGCACGAACTGGTAGGCACGATGGGTGGAGAGGCGGTCGCAGGACAAGAGCCAGGTGCCCAAGAGGATTTCCTCACCCAGGAAAGTGGCTTGCAGGTAATCCAGCTCATGGCGACGCGCCACCATGCCATGGCCCAGACGCTGGTAAGCCGCCTCATCCAGGCCCAGGGCACGGGAATGGTCCCAGGCCACATCCTCCAGCCACCGTAGATACACCACATTGTTGGTGTGCTGCATTACATCGATGTAATCCGGCTGCACCTGCACCTTGAGCAGATGCGGCTTGGGAAAGTCCCAGGCAATTTCAGGCATGCGCTTATCTCCCGGGGAGTTTTTTCCAGACTTCGTCGCGCAGGTAGACCGGCAGCGCCAGCTCCGGAGGCTGCTGCCCGCCCTGGGCCTGCAACTCCAGCGCCAGCGGCAGTACATCCTCCGCCGAGGGAAAGAGTGCGGCATCGCTGCCGGTGATGGTGCATTGCCCACGCAGCACGGCCTCATGCACGGCAAAACCGTTGCCGGCGGCAAAGAACTCGCCGCGCAGCGCGGGCGGCAGCCCGGCAGGCGAACAGAGATGCTCGACATCCAGCGGCTGCATCAGCTCGCCACGACGTTCATAGGCCCCGGCATAGACTTCATTCATGCGCGCATCGAAGACAGACAGCACGCGGGTGGCGCCATGCACGCGCAGCGCGCCCTGGGCCAGGGTCTGCAGGCTGGACACGGGCAGCACCGGCAGATCGCGGGCAAAAGCCAGCGCCTGCACGGCAGCGGCGGCAATGCGCACACCGGTGAAGGCGCCGGGGCCGCGGCTGTAGGCCAGGGCATCCAGCGCCGCCAGCGTCAGGCCGCTTTCCGCCAGCAACTCTTCCACCATGGGCAGCAGCAACTCGGTCTGCAGCCGCGGGGCATGGCGGAAACGCGACAGCACGCGGCCATCGACATAAAGGGCGGCCGAACAGGCTTCGGTGGAGGTCTCAAGCGCTAGCAGTTTCATGGGGCGTATCGGCATCTGTCGGCTGCGCAGCGGCAGCCATGGAGTCAATCAGGGCA